>CAYTUN010000014.1:0-35578 GCA_964441315.1 uncultured Gammaproteobacteria bacterium
TCTATTCGAGGTAGCTAATATCGTGCGGGGTTGTTATCAGGAGATTGCCGCGTTCGCTGCGCTTCCTCGCAATGCCACTCTTTTGTCATTGCGAGGAAGCGCAGCGAACGCGGCAATCTCCTGACTTTGCATCCGCACAGTGTATGTGTTTCCACTATCGCCTATCGTCACCTCAGTTTGCCTGTATTTCACCATCCATAATCCGAATAACACGCTTACATTGTGAACCAATCGTTTCGTCGTGCGTCACAATAATAATTGTGCTTTTTTCTTTTTCATTTAATTCAATTAATAAATCCATTACTTCCTGACTGGTTTTTGAATCGAGTGCGCCAGTGGGTTCGTCGGCTAAAATCACGCTGGGTTTGCCGACTAAAGCGCGGGCAATGGCGACGCGTTGTTGTTGGCCACCGGACATTTGCATCGGTTTGTGGTGGGCTAAATGCGAAACTTTGACGCGCTCCAAACTTTGAATTGCTAATTTTTTTGGATCCAGCGGTTTTTCGCGACGATACAATAAAGGCAACATCACGTTATGCACGGCATCCAAGCGCGGTAATAAAAAAAAACTTTGAAACACAAAACCAATCATTTCATTGCGAAAATAAGCTAATTCATCATTAGACATTTGGCTTGTGTCGCGCGCATTTAAAAAATATTTTCCAGAAGTGGGGCGGTCTAATAAACCAATAATATTCATGATGGTCGATTTTCCCGAACCCGAAGGCCCCATTACTGCCACTAATTCACCGGCTGCAATTTCAAAACTCGCGTGTTTTAATGCAGTGACTTGATTGTCACCCATGGTATAAATTTTAGAAACTTGATCAAACTTTATCATATACCACGACCTGATCACCGGCTTTTAAACCGTTGGTAACGACAACTTTATCTGCACTGGTGGGTCCGGTTTGAATAAATACTTCTTTGCGTTGTTTCGTTTTTGCATCGATTAGCGTGACATAATTTCTGCCATTTTTTTGTTTGACCGCATTAATCGGAATTTGTAATTGTGCCGGGCTCAAGAATTTAATTTCAACTTTCGCTTCCATGCCGATGCGAATTAATTTTCTCGCAGCTTCTGGCATGCGCGGCACGACAATAATCGCCGGAAAAGTTGCTTGCCCGCTCGATTGATTTTTTGCCTGTAAAGCGACGGAGGCAACTAAACCTTTTAATTGAATGCCAGGCAAAGCCGGGCTGGTAAAAATAATATTTTGTCCCGGCTTCACCCGATTCACATCTAATTCGCTGACTTGGATCGTTGTAGTAACACCACTTAAATCGCCAATATTCACCAGAACCTGGCCTTGTTTCACTTCCGTGCCGCGCGTTAACGTTTTTGCGCTGCTATTGTCGTCACCGCCGCCACCGCTGTTATCTGCAGGAAATAACACGACACCATCAGCATTGGCATACACTTTTAATTCATCATATTCCTGCGACAAAATATTTTTGATTTTGGAAATATCAGCTAAAGTTAAATTTTCCGCATCGATTTTTACATCCGGTACTTGATTGGAAATTTTTTCTAATTGGTTGCTGGCGGTGATTAAAGCGAGTTGATTGCCCTCGACTTGGCTTTTTGCGCTATTAAATTGTTCGCGTGGCAAAATGCCATTGTCATAAAGCAATTTGCTGCCTTCAAAACTGGATTGGCTTTGCAAATAAGCATCCTTGGCTTTTAAATAATTCGTCAGCGCGTCGCGGTAATCTTGCTGCAATTTTTCGGAATTAATCACCAGCAATAAATCGCCTTCGGTGACTTGCTCGCCATAATGAAAATGCAATTCTGTAATGTTTCCTGGCGCAACGCTGGCAACACTGGTGACTGATAGCGGTTGAATTGTGCCAAAATACGCTAAACTTTCTTCCACCGGTTGATCACTTACTGTAAAAATACTTTCTTTCTTAATCGCAACTTTTTTCTCATGATGCGCCCCACTAAAAAATAAAGCGGCAATCACCATTAAAACGATTAAAATAATCGCAAAAGCCCTTCTTTTATGGGCGAAAAAAAATTGCATCAGTTTTGGCATCATTGTCCTCAATATGTCAGCTTAATATTCCAACGATCTAAAGTGGTCCCTAACAAAGCAAAAAAGTTTTCTAAATTATTTAAATAACTAATTTTTTGATTAATTAAATTTAATTGTTTCGCCTGTAAATCATTTCTGACTTGAATTAAGTTGATGGGCGGGTCAAGCCCAGCCGAATAGCGTAAATTTTCAATTTTTAAACTTTGCTCGGCCAATCGCACATCATTTTCTGATAATACAATTTGTTGCTTTTGAGACATCAGGTTGTCATAACCATTGATGACTTGCGTCGTTAAAGCGCGTTTGGTGTTGTATAAATTCAATTCCGCCTGCTCAAGGCCAATTTTAGCATTCACTAATTCTTGTTTGAGCGTCATGTTGTCAATCGGGACACTTAAACTGAGTGACAGCGAGCTCGAGGCCGGAGTAGGCGAGTTAGGGCCGTTACCATTCTGCGCAATATTTTGCGACGCTGTGCCGGTTGCATTCAGCTGCCATAATTGCGCATTTTTTGCGACGGCAAGTTGGCGTTGTAGTGTTTTATAGCTATTTAACAGCTGTTGATAAGCGACGTTATTTTTTAGGGCAATTTCGATACTTTGTTCTTTTGTTGGTAATGGCCGTTCATCAAGGAGAATATTTTGGTCCAACTTTAATTTAGAATCAGGGCTTAGACCCAAAACATTAATTAATGATTGATAAGAGAGCTGTAATGCGTTTTCTGCTTGTTCTACTTGCAGACGATTCGTTGCAACTGAGGCTTCCTGCTGGACGGCATCGGTACTGGCTTTTTTTCCAGCTTTAATTTCGAGTTTGGTTTGTTGCAGGCTTTGTTCTGAAGTTGCTAAAGCCTGTTTGTTTGTCATCAATTGATTAGTGTTTTGTACTACGGTGTAGTAAGCCTGAATCACAGCAATGATTTGCGTAATAATATTGTTTTTGAAAGCTAAACGCGCATTTAATTCAGAGATATAAGCATTAAATAAATTCGCTTCAGTGACGGTAGGGCCAAAACCGCGTAACAGTGGCTGGGTAATCGTCGCGGTCGCCACCTGGTTTCCATCAAAAGTGTTATTGACGTCGACAGCAACATTCGTGCCGAAAGGCGAATTAAGGCTTGCGCCAGGCTTCAAGTTATATTGCGGCGTGCTGCCATTGGCATACGTTGCGCCACCTGTCAGCGAGTACTGTGGCTGGAACTGATTTTGGGCGACTTCGTACGAATACTTATCAACGATGCGTTGCAGTTCACTGCTTTGCACCTGTGGATTGAAACGCAGCGCCAGCATAATGGCATCGTGCAAGGACAGGACTTTAATTGCCGCTGAAGTATGGCCCGGTACCGGCAGCGTTGGTAATTCACTCGCCTGGCTGATTTTCATCGGCAACAATACAACCAACAGCAAAACCACCAAGCCATAACGCCCAAAAAAGGAGAATATTTCCCTGTTTTTTAAGGAAAATGGCATGCTGAATTTGTCCGTTGGTAAACCGGCCATTCTACGGAAAGTGCTTGATTTTGAAAAGCTTGTTTCTTTAAGAGTTGAACAGGTTTTTAAATGAGAGAGGATTATTTGGTTACAGCTTGATCAATGCAGCTAAAACAACCACGCCAGCAACTAAAAGACTACCTAGCCGGATTGTGATTTTAAGCATTTGTGCCTGAATTTCTGATTCTAATTTTACTAATTGCTTCTCTATTCCATCAATTCGTTTTGATAATTGACTATCACCTTCAGAAATTTGTTTAGATAGTTGACTATCAACTTCAGATATCTGTTTTGATAATTGATTCTCGCCTTCAGAAATTCGTTTTAATAATTGACTATCACCTTCAGATATCTGTTTTGATAATTGATTATCAACCTCAGAAATTTGTTTTGACAATCGACTATCAACCTCAGAAATTTGTTTTGACAATCGACTATCAGCGTCAGAAATTTGTTTTGATAAATTTTGTTCAACTGTGGCTAAGTCTTGCTTAGTGACCAAATGATCTTCAATCATCATATCAATCACTTTCGCATAGACACGTGTTTGCGCTTCGGCTTGTTTCACTGGCACGCCGGCCTCTTCCAATTCTTTGGCAATGGCTAAAGTATCAAATTTCATGGCTGGCATATTCATGTCCCGATCTTAAACTTTCGTGCTATGCAATCGCAACCCCGTAATTAACTTAGAGTCTGTTTACAATTACTTTAGAGAGAAGTAGCTGGAATTACTGGCTTATTCAATAACTATAGCATGTTAGCGCTTGTATTTTTGCGTTAAATTCAGGAGATAAATCCTCCTTACTGCTTTACTTCATGCTTTTAATGAACTTGAATCTCCCTCTCTACAAAACTATAATACAACCGTCTTTTCAATCTCCTTATCATCTTTAAATTTTTATTCCATTTCTTTAATGAAAGTGTGAGGTTCAACATGAGCGCCTTGTTACTCTCACGGATTCAGTTCGCTATTACGATAGGATTTCATATTTTATTTCCTGCTTTGAATATTGGGTTGGCGATTTTTATTGCCATTATGGAAGGGGTTTGGTTAAAAACCAAAGACCCCAAATATTATCAGATTATCCGTTTTTGGACGAAGATATTTGCCCTTACGTTTGGTATGGGTGTGGTTTCAGGCATTGTCATGTCTTATGAATTAGGCACTAATTTTGGCCGATTTACTGAGGCAATTGGTGGCGTTCTGGGGCCTTTGTTTGGCTATGAGGTGTTGAGCGCGTTTTTCCTTGAGGCTGGATTTTTAGGCGTCATGTTGTTCGGCTGGAATAAAGTCGCGCCCAAGTGGCATTATGCAGCAACCCTGTTTGTAGCGATTGGGACTGTCATTTCTGCTTTTTGGATTTTGTCAGCTAATTCCTGGATGCAATATCCTGCCGGTTATCAATTAGTCAATGGAAAATTTGAAGTGACTAGTTGGATGCAAGCTATCTTTAATCCAACATTATTGCCCCGTTTTTTCCATATGCTAATGGCTTCTTTGACGACTTCTGCTTTTGTTCTAGCTGGTGTAGCAGCCTGGTATTTGATTAAAAAGCGCGAACTTGAAACTGCCAAACCAGTGTTTTCTTTTGCCTTGGCCGCTGCGGTGATTTTAGTGCCACTGCAAATTTGGCTCGGCGATATCGTTGGCTTGAATGTGCATAAATATCAACCGCTCAAAACAGCAGCGATTGAAGGTCTATGGGAAACGCAGCAAGGTGCGCCTTTGGTGTTGTTTGGCATACCTGATGAAAAGCAACGTAAAAATCTTTATTCGATTGAAATCCCTTATGGAGCAAGCTTAATCAATACACATTCGCTGAAAGGCACTTTGCAAGGGCTAGACTCAGCCGCCCCCTCAGACTGGCCGGTGGTAGACCTGACTTTTTATAGTTTCCGGGTAATGGTGGGCATTGGCTTGCTATTTTTAGCGGTAGCGCTGCTTGCTTTATATTTGCGTTTCCGCAAAAAACTTTATGACAGCAAGTTGCTGCAGTATTTATGCGTCTTTACTGCGCCGCTGGGTTTTGTGGCAACTATTGCAGGCTGGGTAACGGCAGAATCCGGCAGGCAACCCTGGGTAGTCTATGGGATGTTACGCACTAGTGAATCAGTTTCCTTATTAGAGCCTGATCATGTGCTGATTTCCCTGATTTTATTCATCACTATCTACGGCATTATTTTCAGTTTTTATTGTTACTATTTATTTAAATTAATCCGTCAAGGTGCCAGCCATGCGGAAACGCCGCCATTAGCGGCGTATATGCAACGACCGGAACCAGAGGGGGCATAACAACATGGAATATTACTTACCCTTGATTTGGGCGGGGATCACGGCTTTTGCTGTCATCATGTATGTTTTATTAGATGGTTTTGATTTGGGCATTGGTATTTTATTTCCCTGGATCAGTGGCAAAGAAAATCGTGATTTAATGATGAATAGTGTGGCCCCGGTTTGGGATGGTAATGAGACCTGGATGGTGTTGGGAGCTGCTTCGTTGTACGGTGCTTTTCCGATTGTCTATAGTTTATTGCTGCCAACACTTTATATCCCCATCATGATTATGCTAGCAGCGCTTATCTTTCGTGGCGTGGCTTTTGAATTTCGTTTCAAGGCGGATACAAGCCGTCCATTGTGGGACATTGCTTTTGCTGGTGGCTCAACCATTGCCGCTTTTGGTCAAGGCTTGGTTTTAGGCACTTTTGTTCAAGGTTATGGCGATTTGTTACCCACGCAGATTAATCATTATGTTTGGTTTACGCCATTCAGTATTATGACCGGTTTGGCTGTTGTAGTGGGTTATGCTTTGCTCGGCTCTACCTGGCTTATCATGAAAACCGAAGGCGAATTACAACAAATGATGCGTCAGGCTGCCAAAGTGCTATTGGCAGGCATCAGTTTCTTTTTAGCTTTGGTGAGCTTATGGACACCGTTTATTGATCCCGCGATTCAAGAGCGTTGGTTTAGTTTGCCTAACTTCTTTTATTTATTGCCATTACCGGTCTTAACGCTGATTGCCATATTGTGGGCGGCTTATGCTATCCGTAAAGGCCATGAACATTTGCCATTTATTCTGAGTATCTGCCTGTTTTTATTAGCCTATGCGGGTTTGGCAATCAGCAGTTGGCCTTACCTGATCCCGCGTAGTGTGACAATTTGGCAGGCGGCGTCTAATCCCAAAGCTTTGATGTTCTTATTGGTGGGTGCGGCAATTTTATTGCCGGTGCTGATTGCTTACAGTATTTATTCCTATTGGGTGTTTAGAGGCAAGGTTAATTTAAAACATGGTTACCACTGAAAAAAAATCCCGCAAAAGCCGAATTTTGTGGTTTATTGGACTGTATCTGCTAGGCCTAATAGCCGTTGGAAGTGTTTCTTTAATCACGCATTATTTGTTGAAGTAGTTACAATGATTGCTGTTGTAAAAAACTATTTTATTAAATTTTAATTAAACTATAATTCTCGCTGCTTACGGCGCAGTATTTTATAAAAATAAATCACTTAATGTTACAACACTGCTAATATTATCTTCCGCATAATAATTATTTTTAATCCCGTTTGCTGAAATCAACGCTAAAAATAATTGTTTGTTGGTGCGCGTGTTGGTTTTAAATATTTCCATTTTTCGCTTCAAGATTTCTACGTAGTCCTTCGTCAGTAAAAATGGTTCATCGGTGTACTTGATTTCACAGAGTGTAATTGCATCATCTTTGCGATCGAATAATAGATCAATTTGTGCGCCTTTCTCGTTAAATTCAGATCGGGCTACATAGCGCCAGGCGCTAGCAATTGCGCTGGGACTAATATTTAGTTTTTTCCTGATTGTCGAAAGGTGTTTATAGCAAATCGCTTCAAAGGCATAACCCGCCCAACTTGCCCAGGATGCAGAACTATGCTCTTTTTCCCAATAGCCGGATTCTAAAGAATTTTTTTGTAAAGTTTTTCTTAACCTGTAAGCTTTAATGTCATACAAAACTATCTTCATTGTTGTTGCGCCACCAATAGATATACTATTAGCGGCGCAAAGAGGGTAAATTTTTTAATACCATCTCTTTTTATCATTAGCAAATAACGCTTTCACCTGTTGTTATAATGACATAAAAGCAAGGTTAGCCAAGACATCCATCATTTGCGCCGAAGCTTCTTTTGCCTTTCTCCCCCATCAGCGAGAAGCGCTGAGCCTAATTGCTATACTTAATCTTAGGTATTAATGGGAGTATTTTAATGAGATCGGTACTTAAGTTTTTATGGATAACAGGTTTGGTTGGCACCTTGGCAGCTTGCAGTGGTAATGGAATAAACCGAAATGATGTCGGTCTAGCTGCTGGTGGTGTTGTGGGTGGCATTGCAGGTTCTGCATTAACCGGCGGCAGCACAGCCGGCACTATCGCTGGCGCGGTAGGTGGCGCTTTCCTGGGACGTGAAGTCGCTAAGAAAACCGCTAAAAATAAATCTAGCAGTGGCTCCAACAATTAATCAAGCTTTGATACCTCGCCTTGAATGGCGAGGTATTATTTTTCATTAAGTTCTGTTTACAATTACCTTAAAATCCATTTACGCTGAGTATTTTTTAGCATAGTTTGAAGCTTAACGAGTGCTTCAGCAGAAACTGTTATTTTCCGACAGGAAAATTATGAAAATCATTATTATCGGCGCGGGCCAAGTCGGTAGCAGCCTGGCGGAAAACCTGGCGCACGAAAACCATGACATTGTTGTCATTGATCGCGATGCGGCGCGCTTGTCACTGATACAAGATCGGCTTGATATTAGTACTATTAATGGCTTTGGTTCCTACCCTGGCATTTTACGCCAGGCTGGCGCCAAAGAAGCGGATATGTTGATTGCGGTCACTGACAGTGACGAGGTCAATATGGTTGCTTGTCAGGTTGCTTACTCCTTATTTCAAGTGCCAAAAAAAATCGCTCGTATACGCTCGCGCCATTATTTCATCAGCCAGGAATTGTTTGGCAGCGAACACATGCCAATTGATATTTTTATCAGCCCAGAGCAACTCGTCACCCATGCGATCAAAGAATTGATTGTTTATCCAGCCGCTTTACAAGTTCTCAGCTTTGCCAATAACAAGGTCAAGTTAGTGGCAGTCAGGCCTTATCCTGGGTTGCCATTGCTGGGTAAGCCGCTCAAAACGTTGCATGAACATATCGATGGCGTTGATTTCCGTATTGCTGCCATCTATCGCAATAATCAGTCGATCCCATTAGATGGAGAAACTTGCATTGAAATTGGCGATGAAGTTTTTTTTATCGCTGCCAGCGAAAATATTTCCACAGTGATTGCTTCGATGCATCGTTCTGAAGCGCCTTACCAAAGAGTGATGATTGCAGGTGGTGGCCATATCGGCTTTGGGCTAGCAAAAAGCTTGCAGGAGGACTATCAAGTCAAAGTCATAGAACGCAACATTGAGCGTTGTGAATTGATTGCTGAACATATACATGATGTTACGGTGCTACAGGGTGATGCGACTGAGAAAGATTTATTGATCAGTGAAAATATTGAAGATATGGATGTGTTTGTTGCAGTCACCAATGATGATGAAGCCAATATTATGTCTTGCATGCTAGCGAAAAATTTAGGCGCCAGGCGCGTCATTGCCCTCGTGGCCCGGCCGAGTTATGTCGATTTAATCGAAGATAGCGGCATCGATTTGGCAATTTCCCCACAGCAGATTACCTCCAGCGGCATCCTCAAATATGTCCGGGCAGGGGATGTCGTCAATGTTCACGCGTTACGGCGCGGTGCTGCAGAAGCGATTGAGGCGATCGCTCGTGGCGGCGCTGGCGCTTCTTCCGTCGTCGGTTTAACGCTGGCAGAAATCAAGCTGCCCAGAGCAACCACCATCGGCGCTATCGTCCGACAGGACGAAGTAATCATCCCACATCATGACACGCGCTTGGAGACCGGTGATCACGTCGTTTTATTTGTCGCCGATAAAAAGCACATCCGCGAAGTCGAAAAATTATTCCTCGTAAAATAGGCTGGCTATTCGCTTCATATTTTGACAAATTTTCGCTCGATCATGCGTTTTTTCGCTTGAACCAAAAGATTTTAAACAGGCTCTAAGCCTCATTACACTTTGTTCAGCGGGAACCGCTGAAAATGAAAATGTAAGCCTTTTGACATAGTCGATTGTCATATATTTCCTACAAGGATACGGGTTGCTGTCCCCCGAAATAATCAATTAGAATGCGTGCCCTGATTGATAATAATAATTCTCGATTAATGCTATTTGTAAAGGATTGCAGGCACATGATAATAACCTCCCCCCTTGCAGAAACTGATATGAAACCCAACAGAATTTATAATGCGTTAGTGATAGAAGACCATCGCATTTCACAAAAAGTCGCGCAATTGATGCTAGAGCGTGAAAACTGCCATGTTGAAGTCGCTGATCGTGGCGAAAAAGGTATTGAAATGGCACGCCAGCAACAATTCGATTTAATTTTTATGGATTTAGGCTTGCCTGATATTGACGGTATCGAAGTAACGCGCCGTATTCGCGCTTCGCAGGGTCTATCAAGTTCTGCCATCATTATCGCGCTTTCTGCCCATACCGACGATGCGATTAAACAGCAGGCGCTTGAAGCAGGCATGAATGACTACCTTTCTAAGCCTTTATCTAATACGATTATTCATGAGCTAATAAAAAAATGGGTCCCGATTGATTAAGGTCTGTTTGTAATGGCTTTTTTCGTGATGAATAAGCCATTATGACGAGGCTTTAAGATTCTTTATCTTTTTTGATAAAACCCAAAGCCGCCAACCTTTTTTCAATCGAAGGATGTGTTGCGAGCGTATCGGCAAATGATTTTACTGCCTGTACGCCAGCATCGCTGGGATCAAAAATATAAGCTTGTCGCCTCACGGTTTCGTGCTTGGTGTTTTGATAGGCTTGAGAATAATTTTCCTGATTGGCTTCATGATCCTGTTTAATTTTTAATAAAGCACTTGCCAAAGCCGCATTATCACGTGTTAATTCTACACAGCCGCTGTCTGCCATATATTCGCGTGTTCGACTTAAATAAAGCATTAATAAAACTGTAATCAATGGTAATAAAAATCGTATCAGCATAATGATAAAAAATAATTGATTGCGGCCACGTGAATCGCCATTGCCACCGCGATTGCCGCTAAACATCGCGCTATAAAATAAAACATCGATGATCATTAACATTAAATTCGCCAATACCGAAGCAGTCAAGGTTAATTTAATATCCAAATGACGAATGTGACTGATTTCATGTGCCATCACAGCTTGTAATTCCGCGCGATTTAATTTTTCTGCGAGTCCCCGTGTAATCGCTACCATCGCCGATTTCTCACTATAGCCACTGGCAAAAGCATTCATATAATCGGCTTCAATTAAATAAACTTTTGGCATATAACGCATAGCAGCTGCGACACGCATCTCTTCGACTACATTATAAATTTGCGTTTCTAAATTATTGCGCGCTGTTTCCGGCGTTATTTGATGATATTCTGTTCCTAACAGCATGAGTTTGTCGCTAAAAGCAAACGTCACCCAAAGTGAGATAATGGCAATAATACCGGTGATGATGGTTGCAACCGGCATAATTTTCAACGTGATTAAAGCAAAAAAGATTTGTGGGAGTGTAGCTGTAGGATAAGCGCCAGAATAAAGATACAAATCAATTAATAATCCCAGCGCTAAATAAATAAAAATAAAACTGCCAATCACAAAATAAGTGCGGCGCGTATTTTTTGCTAATTCCGCACGCCAATCGGTTGCTTTTTGTTGATATTGGTTTAAATCAGGCTGTGGCATAATTTTTTATAATTTTTATAGTTTTACCGTGTAATTTTCCTTGGCTTTGACATCATCGCCTTCTAATTGCCAATAAGGAAAATCGAAATACAATTTGCTTTTGAAAAAACTCACAATCATCGAAGCAAAAAAAGATTTAATATAAGCATAATAACGTTCAATGCTGTCATTAAGCGCTTGCTTGGCAAAAGCCAGTTTATTTTCAGTATTCACAATTTCTTCCTGCAATTGCAGTGCATTTTGATTTGCTTTTAAATCCGGATATTGTTCGAACACCAGATTAATGCCGCCTGCTATTTGCGAAATTTTATTTTCCGCTGCCATGCGTGCCTGGTCATCACCTTTTGCAGCAGCAGCTTGCGCCTGGTTGCGCAAAGCAACGACGTCTTTTAAAGTAGTTTGTTCATAATCCATATATTTTCTGACGACATTGATCAGTGATTCAAACACTTTAAAACGCCGGTCTAACTGGATATCAATTTGTTTTTGATTATTTTTGACCGCTTCGATCATGGCGATAATGCGGTTGTAGGTCATGACGACAAAGCCAAAAAGCGCGACAATTATCAGCAATATAATTAGCCAAACAGACATAGTGGACCCCTTGAATCAAATTGAAGTGAATTCTATTCAAAAGAATAGCGTTTCTTTAGCGAGATTTCCATTGCCTTGCGCCAGGAGCTTTGGAACAAAAACCATGGCTCTCATAAAAGCAACATGTTATAGTTAAATCAGGAGTTTTTATGGAGGGTTTCACAGCAAGGATCACCTTTAAAAATATTTTTAGTCTTCAATCATTTCATCCCCAAATTTTAATTTTATCAAAAAAAATTTTGTGGGATTTATCAATTTTTTAAACTTTAAAGGATGAAAAGGATGACAACGTTACTCAGCGCAGCCCAATATAACCTGATTTATAATATTTTTTCTTTTACTTTCGCTGTAATGGCAGCGGCAACTTTATTTTTTTGGCTTTGTCGCAGCCAGGTCAGCACTCATTATAAAACCGCGATCACTTTAACCGGCTTAGTAACTTTTATAGCTGCTTACCATTACATGCAAATATTTATTTCTTTTCGCGAAGCATTTGTGCTTAAAGATGGCGTGGTCAGTGCTACCGGTTACCCATTTAATGATGCTTATCGCTATGTAGATTGGTTATTAACCGTTCCATTACTGCTGATTGAATTAATATTAGTCATGAAATTATCTCGCGAAAATACCATTAAAAAATCAGTTAGTTTAGGTTTGGCTGCCGCAATTATGGTCATTTTAGGCTATCCAGGTGAAATTTCCGCAGATCCAGGCACGCGCTGGCTTTGGTGGGCTTTGGCCATGATACCTTTCTTATATATTGTTTATCATTTGTTTTTTGGTCTGCGTCATTCAATCAAGGCGCAACCTGAGCCTGTGAGAGGACTTGTAACAGCTTCATGCTATTTAACAGTTGTTGCCTGGTGTTTTTACCCCATTGTTTTTTTATTTCCGATGCTCGGTTTGGAAGGTGCAGATGCTTATGTTGGTGTACAAGTGGGATATTCGATTGCAGATATCATCGCTAAAGCAGTGTTTGGACTACTGATTTTTGCTATAGCGCGCAGTAAATCTGCGTTAGAAATACAGAAATAAGCAGCCTCCGCTACAAAGGTGTCACTTGACTACAGCAACAACGGAAGCTGT
This sequence comes from uncultured Gammaproteobacteria bacterium, assembly GCA_964441315.1. Taxonomy (GTDB): domain Bacteria; phylum Pseudomonadota; class Gammaproteobacteria; order CAYTUN01; family CAYTUN01; genus CAYTUN01. Next base: position 13,015 of record CAYTUN010000014.1, read on the forward strand.
TTATCATCCCACAATAACGCCAGAGCGCCAGCTGGCTGAGTTGCTCACTTTATTGCAAAAAAAACTGCATTTACTGGCGCATACGAACATAGATGAAAATTCCTTATTAGCTACAGTTATTGATTATCAGCTTAATCTCGGCAGTTCACGCACGCGTGCTAAATTAGCGTTGCAAATCAGCCAGCTCATTAAAATCCCTACAAATGATGCCATATTACTTGCCGCAGCCTGTGAATTATTACATCAAGCTTCTTTAGTGCATGATGATTTACAGGATAAACAGCTAACGCGTCGAAATAAACCAACCATTTGGCAGCAATTTGGCAGCGATTATGCAATCTGTCTTGGCGATTTATTAATTTCCTCAGCTTATGCGGCATTGGCAGAATGTGGGCATAGTGAAAAATCATCGGAATTAATTCATGTGCTTCATCGTGCCACGACAAAATGTATTTCTGGCCAGCTAGCAGATATCGCATCAAAACAGGGAAAAATTGATTTAATTAAATATGAAAAAATTGTGCAAGCAAAATCAGGCACGCTTTTGCTTTTACCTATTGAATTGGCAGCAGCCTATACAAATGATGATACACCATTAAAATTATTAAAAGAATTTTTCATTCATTATACGACAGTCTATCAAGCTTTGGATGATGTAGCTGATTATGAAGAAGATTGGTTAAATGAAAACGCATTAGAGCCACCTAATTTGCTGGCAATTATGTATCAACAATATCAATCGATCGATTTGGCACGGCAGGCGGTAAAAACATACATCGAAAAAGCCTTAAACAATATGCAAAAAATTTGCGCATGTGCCGCTGCAAATTTATGGTCGCCGCTATTATTATTTTATCTGAACAACATAACGAATCATTTCCAACAATTTTTTTATCAGCAAAATGACGCAGAATAATGCTCAAAAAGCAATTGTGATTGGCGGCGGTTTTGGCGGCATAGCAGCGGCATTGCGCTTACGCGCTAAAGGTTATGATGTCACCCTGATTGATAAACAAAAAAATTTAGGAGGGCGCGCGCAAGTTTATCATCATGAAGGCTTTACGCATGATGCTGGCCCTACCGTCATTACCGCTGCTTTTTTAATTCAGGAATTATTTGAGCTATTCAATAAAAATATTAAAAATTATATTCAATTTATGCCGGTTGATCCTTGGTATCGCTTTATTTTTTCAGATGGTAATTATTTCAACTATGGCAGCAGCACTGAGGCAACATTAGCAGAAATTGCGCGATTTAATCCTAAAGACCAAGCAGGTTACCTAAAATTATTAGATGCTTCAAAAAAATTATTTAATTTAGGTTTTGAGAAATATGCCACGAAGTCATTTCATCATGTATCAAGCATGCTAGAAGCGTTACCGCATCTTGTTCGATTAAAAAGTCATCAATCCGTCTGGCAATTTGTCTCACGCTATATTCGTGATGATCGGCTGCGCCGCGCTTTTTCAATTCAACCGCTTTTAATTGGCGGCAACCCCTTTGATACCAGCTGTATTTATAGCCTAATACATTATTTAGAAAGAAAATGGGGAGTTTTTTTTCCACAAGGTGGTACGGGCGCGCTAGTCGATGGATTAAAAAAACTGCTGACTGAAATGCAAGTTACATTATTGCTCGATAAAACCGTGGAAAAAATTAGCGTGCAAAATAAAAAAGTAGAAGGTGTTCTTTTAACGGACGGAAATTATCTACCTGCAAAATTAGTTGTTTCTAATGCAGATCCTGCCTATTGTTATAATCATATGATCGATAAATGCCAGCAAAGTTATCAAACGCGTTTTAAAACAAGGCATGCTAAATTTTCTATGGGCCTGTTTTTATTTTATTTTGGCACAAAGCGCGCTTATGCCAACGTTGCTCAGCATACTATTTACCTCGGCGAAAGTTATCAATCGCTGCTCAACGATATATTCCATAAAAAAATATTATCCGAAGATATTTCTTTTTATCTGCATCGCCCTGCCGCAACCGATCCTAATTTTGCTTCTGAACATCATGATACATTTTATGCGTTGGTGCCTGTACCTAATTTACAGGCGAAACTATGTTGGCAAGACGCAGCTGATATCTTAAAAGAAAATATTATTCGTAAACTCAGCAGTTCAATTCTGCCTGATCTCAAAACAAATATCGTAGCTGATTTTTATAAAACTCCAGAGGATTTTTCAGCTAATTATTTAAGTTTACACGGCGCAGGATTTTCGATTGCACCCTTGCTGCGCCAATCTGCTTGGCTACGTTATCACAATAAAGCGGAAAAAATTTCCGGACTTTATCATGTGGGTGCAGGCACCCACCCAGGTGCTGGGTTGCCTGGCGTATTATGTTCTGCGAAAGTGATTGATCATTTAATTCCTTATGCAACATAAAAAAATTTTTAGTTAGGTTAGGTTATGGAAAACATAAATCGGCTCTCATCTGCCAAAACATTAAGGCGTCATGGTAAATCATTTTACTTGGCAAGCATTTTTCTTGGAAGAAAAACAGCGAGTGCGGCTGCAAGATTATATCGATTTTGCAGAATTTTAGATGATTATGTCGACAATACCCGCAATCCATTAAAGGCATCTGCCGAGGTAGAATCTTGGAAAAAACAAATAGCGAATAATAATCCGTTAGATCCGCTCATTCATGACATTTTAAATTTCACCAAAGAAAATTCGATTGATAAGCATTACGTAATCCACTTAATAAACGGACTAAAAATTGATACGAATTTAGTATTGATTGAAGATGAGGAGAAATTAATTCAATACTGTTATTTAGTGGCTGGAAGCGTAGGTTTAATGATGTGTCCTATATTGCGCGCTAAAAATAATGATGCTTACAAATTTGCGCTGGATTTAGGCATTGCGATGCAGTTAACCAATATCTTGCGCGACGTAGCAGAAGATGCTTTAAAAGGAAGGCAATACTTGCCGAGAAATTGGCTGCCAACAGATTATTATCTTAGCAATCGGACAGAAATCAATACGCATAAAATTAAACCCGCATTGATTAAATTATTTAATTTAGCGCAAATTTATTATCAAAGTGGCTACTCGGGAATTTGCTATTTGCCAAAACGCAATCAGCTTGCTATCTTGATTGCAGCAAGGCTTTATCAGGAAATTGCTTTTAAAGCAAAGCGAATGAACTATGAAGTTACAAAAAAAAGAATTGTTGTTTCCAAATTGACGAAATACAGGATAGTTGCAGAGTGTTTGCTAAAATTCTTGCGGGCTTCTAGTTCGTCTGGAAAAATGCCTAAGCATAATCAAAAATTGCATCAATCGCTGGCAAATTTTGTGAATTTGAGTTGATTATCCCATGAAACCGCAAACGCTTGATCTTGCCATTATTGGGGGTGGATGCGCTGGACTTTCATTAGCTCGTGAACTGGCAAAAATACCCGATTGGGAAAAAGAAATCGCTATTTTTGAAGCACGTGAACACTATGAGAATGATCGTAGTTGGTGTTTTTGGGAGCCTTTAGATAGGGATTTGGCTTCAAGCCTTAACCCCTTGATTATTCACCGCTGGCATTCATGGCGTTTTTCAAGCGACCATTTTACACAAATACATCAAGTAAATAATCAACCTTATTGTTACGTATCAGCGCAAAATTTTTACGATCATATAATTTCGCATATCGATAAAAGCCCTCATATCCGTATTTATAAAGGTAAAGCCGTGCAAAAAATTGAACCCTTGGCTAAGGGTTTTTGCATCGCTTTTAATGATGGCACAGTTTTACATGCGCTTAGAATAATCGATACGCGGACGCCTAGTTATCAATACAGTCAGCAAGCAAAACTTTGGCAAATATTTTACGGCTTAGAGATTAAAACCAGAGAAAAATTTTTCGACAGAAAAATTGTTGGTTTAATGGATAATATGGCAATCAAAAAAAATATTTATGAATTTATTTATATACTGCCGTTTTCTGAAAATCACGCACTTATCGAATTAACGCATTTTACCTCGACACTTCAGTCAGCAGAATCACTAAAAGAAACCCTGGAAAATTACATGCATGATCATTTAAAAATTCCTCATTTTGAGGTGATCAGGCATGAATATGGTTGCTTACCCATGGGATTGCGCGCGACATGCAAAAAAATAAATAAAAATTATATTTATGCGGGAACACCTTCAGGAGCGCTGCGCGCCTCATCCGGCTATGCTTTCTTGCGTATCCAACGTTGGGCCAGGCAGTGCGCTAAAAAACTTTATCATGAAAATAAGCTGATATCTCAGAAAAATAGCCATTTTATTATTAATAGAATGGATCAAACTTTTTTAAATGTGCTGCATGATAAACCGGGCTTAAGTGTGTTTATTTTTCAATCATTAGCACAAAAAGTCGGAGCTGCTTCATTAGCACGGTTTTTAAACGAGGAGGCAAAGATAATCGATTACTGGCGAGTGATCAAAGCGTTGCCTAAAAAAATTTTCATATTTTATGCTGCTGGTTTAAATTATTTATCAAAAGTCAGACGGAAGAGTTTATGAAGCCAATGGATTACAGCTCACATAAAGCCATCCGAGTATGTTTTATCGTGTTTTCATTATTAGCTTTATGCTTGAGTACAATAAGTTCATTTTCTTCTAGCATGCTTAATTATCTAGCGCTTTTTTTTATCGCCACACTCGGTTTATCACACGGCAGTTTAGATTGGGTTTTAGCGAAGCATTGGGGTATCTGGAAAACTTTTAAGCAAGCTTTGATTTTTTTCCTGGCTTATCTAACGATTGCTCTTCTGGGGTTTATCTTCTGGTATTTAAATCCATTTGATGCTTTAGTTTTATTTTTAATCATATCAGTTTGGCATTTTTCAAGAGATTGGTTGGTAGAAACAAGTCTTTTTGAATCGATCATAATTAGCATTTCCATCATTTGCATCCCAACGTTGAAATTTCATCTTGAAGTGGCAGAAATTTTTTATTTATTAACCCATGATTCACGCATTTATCATTTAACAACGATTTTACAAATCATAGGCGTTATAGCAGCTGTATCAGTTTGTCCCATCGCTTTGGCAAGAGCATTTCGGGATAAAAATCATTGGCTGGCAGTTGAATTGTTTGTTCTAATCATAACGGCGCTGATTTTACCGCCTTTAGTTTTTTTTAGTTTATATTTTTGCTTTTTACACGCACTAAAGCATTGGAAGCAGATGCGCCAAATGGGTCTTTATCAGCAGATCCATCAAGTTTTAATCAATGCCACTTGGCCTGTTTTAGTTTGTATCGTATTTGGCGCTTTAATTTATTTTTATTCAGGATCGTTTCAAATCAATTCGGGTTATTTAAGTATTTTAATTATCGGCTTATTTATGCTGACGGTTCCTCATTGGATACTGTTGGAATTTTTCTCAGATAAAGTGAAGATGAAAGAGATTTAGTTTATACCCATCACATCGGAAGATGTGATTTTCTCATAAAGCTGGTTTATTATTTTTTCATAGGGAATAACCAGTATGTTTCGCTCGAAATACTCTCTGTTTCCGCCATATATCATAATGCATTTAGCTTCGGGATAATCACTGGCAAATGCTTTCAACCCAGAAAAATCTTTAATGCTCAAATTAGCCTTACGTTTAATTTCAAACGCAAAAAATCCCTTTTCTCCGTATAAAATAAAATCTACCTCTTGTCCTTGCTGCGTACGCCAATAATAAATTTGATAATTCAAGCGCGCATAATCATTGATGGCTTTTATTTCTTGCAAAAACAGCGTTTCTAAAGCAGCACCTTCTGCTTCTTCATTGGTATCTAACGGTCCTTTGGGGCGAATGCTGCGATAAACGCCGACATCAAAATAATAAAATTTCGGATGTGTAATTACTTCACGTTTTGCCCGTTTAGTGAATACTGGTAAGCGATAAGCGATTAATAAGTCTTCCAGGATTTCAAAATAATTGGTAATGGTGCTGCGATTGCTGCCGACTTCACGTGCAATATTGCTATAGTTAACGACTTCTCCTTGAGAAAAACTGGCGGTTTCTAAAAAACGCGTAAATAAAGCAAGATTTCGCGTGATGCTTTCTTGCAAGATTTCTTCTTTTAAATAAGTTTGAATATAACTACTTAAATAATGCGCTGGATTTTCATGGCTGTAAATCGAAGGTAAATTACCGTATTTTAATGAAGTAGTTAATTTAAATGCTTTGCCTAATTCTTTTATCGTCAGCGGATAAAAATGATAAGTCAATGCGCGCCCTGCCAATAAATTAACTCCTTTACGTCTCAAACTTCTAGCGCTTGATCCCGTCAATAAAAAACGAATTTTGTGCGATTCAATTAAACGGTGGACTTCATTTAACAGACTGGGAATTTTCTGCACTTCGTCAATTATGACCCAGTCCTGAAACCCATCCGGTATCCGATTCGATAAACGGCTCGGATCAGCAAGAAAGTCGGTATAAGTCCCATAATCCAGCAAATCAAAGTAAAGCGCTTGGGGAAACTTTTCCCGCAGCCAGGTGGTTTTCCCAGTGCCGCGTGGGCCTAAGATTAGGGCGCTATGGGAGGATTGAGGGGTGATGTTTATTAGGCGGGTGAACATAGATTGGGTAGATAGGATATCTTTACATCCAGGTTAGCACTTTAGTTTAAAAAATGCCAACCAAGTTTGCGTTTTTACGTTGAAAACGCGAATAAGACTGCCGTTTTCATTCGCGGTTAATTTCTCGACCCAGCCCCTTCATTTGTATCACCTCATGCAAATACAGCTCATTTTCCACTCGGATCTTTTGCATAAGGTCGCTCAAAGCCCACATATAGTACTGAATAGTATCTTGGCAATGGTTAAAAAAATTTTCATCAGAAGCGACCCTTAACAAGGCTTCTGCTTTAGACACTTGCTCGCTGATGTTTTCTAGGTGATTGATTTGTTGGTGAAGCAAATCAGAGGAGGTTCTTAAACTATTTTTAAGCATTTTCTTTCCGTTAAGATATTAATGATAAAAAGTTCCTTATTATCGGTAAGATCAAATAAGAACACATTGAAAGTAGGATTAAAATAACGTTATTAGCATCTAAAACAGATGAGAGTTTTTAAAATTATAATTTTACATGCGATTTGGCATAAGCTTTTTCGCTAGAATAAACAAGGACTTGCAAATTTTTTAATTTATTTTTGGTGCTTATCACGGAAGAAATTTTTGAAGCTTATTTATTAAATTTTTACTTCAGTATATTCAAATAATTGCTGCGTAAGCTCAATATTTTCAATCACTTCATTAATCGCTCGGTGACCTATGATACAAGATGCTGCTCCCTGCTGTTGCAGAATAAAATGCAAAGCTTTTGACCTTAAATTTTCAGGGGTTTTATATTTCATTAAAAATTCATTAACTTGTTTTAGTAATTGCGAAACTTTGTCTTTATTAAGATTTAAGTTCCAGCACCAATAGTCATCTTCCCTGGGAAAAGCATCTAACGAAGTGTATTTGCCGGTGAGATAGCCTCTTTTATAAGGGCCGCCGACTAGTATACCGATACCGCGCAAATAAGCTTGATGAATCACGTCGCGACATTGCGTGTCTAACAAATTATATTGCAGCATGATGACATCAATTGCTTGTTCAAGTGCGGCAGCCACATGCTCAGGTTCTGCCTCAAAACTATAGCCGATGGCACGAATGTAGCCTAAAGCTTGCAAAGTTTGTAGCACACTAATCGCTTTCTGCGATTTAACTTCATGTATGGAAGGTGCATGAATCAAACAAACATCAACATAATCGGTTTGCAAGCGGCGCAAAGATTGCTGAAATTGGTGGACAATACGCTTCGGATCATAATCGTGGCGGTGACTATACTCATCAAATTGACCGAGTTTAAGACAATAAATGACTTTCTCTCTTTGCCCGGCAAAAGCTTTTCCTAGGCATTCCTGTGAACTGCTTTGTAAGTAGTGATTTTCATCTTCATACTGACCATAAACAACAGCAACATCATAAATATTCACCCCAAGGTCTAATGCTGCTTGTAATAATTCAATATTTTGTTTATTAGTAAGTGCTTGCCACCTTTTGCCACCTAATTGCCAAGTACCAAAACCTACTACACTCACGTCATAACCCGTGCTACCTAATTTACGATACAACATTATCTAAATCCTCTTATGCCTGATTTATTATCAATCTCATGGGAAGTACATGAGAATATTATTATTAGGCTGCCCAAAAATTATTATGCGAATTATTATATATAATAATCTGCAATGTTTTAAAGTATGATGATGCCAAACCCATTTAAATTTAAAAAGCCAAAAACTAGACGAAACCTAATTAACTTGATCTGTATCGAAAGTAATACGAATACAGCCCTTAAAAAACGAAGCATTTTCAGGGAATGGTTTTTTTTCATATTTTTTTGGAGTGTTTCTTAAAACTGCATCAAATTGCAACAAGTTTTTTATACTTTTAATTTCCTTGAATTTATCAGGCTCAGGATGGAAGTAATCAAATTTGATTTTCTCTGAAAAATCATAGGAATTATTAAAAAAAGCTGTTTTTGGTAATTCGTCTAGAACCTCAATATAAATATCCATTAATTTTTTTAATTCACGTACAATGCTTAACAAGCTTGGTAAAATCATGTGTTCAGGAGGCTTCTCAGGAAGAGTAGGCGCTTGTAACGAATAATAAACAGATTTTCTCTGGCTTTGTGGCCATAAAAAATCGGGATGCATAATAATAGGCGCGTAATTTTTTAATTGATAATGGTTAATGTAAGCTTCCTGAAAGATTTCCGTCGGAGCGACTAGCTGACTATCATCTGCAGTAATAAATCCCGGAACAGTGCCACAACCAATAGATATTAAATGTTTGACCGTATCTAATAAATAGGGTCTAATTTTCAGCCTTCTTTTAGTGACTTCGGCAATAAAAGACTCCCAATTAAAATCCGTAACCATCTTGTTAAACCAATATTGCACTTGGTTCCATGCTACTTGCGTCCAATATTCTTTAAGCTTGACCCATCCGATATTATCAGGCATAGGTTTTAACCAATCTTTGGTAAAAAATAGTAACTCAGTAGCCCAATCACTTTTTTTTGCATGATGATGAAAAATTTCTGTAAATATTTTGTGATGCTCGAAAATATTATTAGGCGCATAAGAACGTAAATTAAAGGCACGCTGCAATTTTAAATGTCCAGCACTATCACTGATCTTAGGCAGCATAAATATAGTACGTGCGCCGGCTGAAATACTCCACTCCCAACTACGACGCATGATGATTGCTGGCTGTTCCATCACTTCCCAAACGCCAAAAATGACTCCGGGTTTAAATAGCTTGAATGGAACAGTTCTTTCCTCAGGCGTTTCGACATAAATTTCAACAGATTTTTCAGTAATAAGCGCTAAGGGTGATGGGCTGTAGCCAAGCTTATTAACAATAACAGGAGAAGCTGCTGGATTATCAAGCGTTGCCAAATTATTGTCCGCTGTAGGTAAATACAATAGACCTTTACTACGTATGGGCTGGCCAAATGGATAACTGGCTTTAATGAAAGTGTGTTTATCAGAAGGCTTAAATTCATCAATGATATCAGCCAAAACGGGATTAACAGTTTTTACTTTTTCTCTAACTTCTTCCCAAGTTTTTTCCTGGTAATGGCACAAGTGCTTAATTTGATCGGGGATCTTTTTAAAAGTCATGATTATACTCAGCTTAATAATTTTTAATTAATTTGCTGTGCGATCAATTAATCATTACTTCTGATCTTAAGCAGCATTAGAATTTTTATTATAATTACTTTCAAGTCGATTCTAGGATAAATATTGAGATTCAATCAATCCTGTAAGTTGCTTCAATATAATTTTGGTTTATTCAAGCCCGCCCCCCATCAACCACAAAATGCTGCTTCGAGCACATATAACTATCATCACTTGCAAGAAATAACGCAAAGTTGGCGATGGCTTCAGGTTGAATTTTATGCTTGATCGCCTGCGTTTTAAGTAATTCGGTTTCTGCTTCAGGTGTCAGCCATTGCGTGATTTGTTTTTCCGTCATCACCCAGCCCGGCAGCAAAGTATTCACGCGAATATTGTATTGACCAAATTCAGCAGCCAACGCTCGAGTCAGGCCGGTGATCGCAGCTTTGGCTGTCATATAAGCAGGGTAGTCGCCGCTTTGCGCTAATAAAAAACAGTTTGAGCTGAAATTAATAATCGAGCCGCGTTGTTTTTTTATCATGCCAGGCAGCACTTGTTGCGCGGCGAAAAAATAATGTTTTAAATTGACCGCCATCATTTGGTCCCAAAAATTTTCATCAATTTCTAAACTGGTGCGGCGTTGATCGGAAGCAGCATTATTAATTAAAACGTCAATATCACCGATATTTTTTTGAATTTCAGTAATAGTTTTTTTTAATTCACTAATTTGTGTTAAATCACAAAAATAAAAAAATTGCTGAGTTTCTTCAGCTAATTGCTCGCCTCTCATTTGATCAATATCGATAAAAGCTACTTTAGCGCCTTGGGCGCTAAACGCGCGAACTAAAGCTTCACCGATGCCAGAAGCGCCGCCGCTGATTAAAATATTGCGATTTTTTAAACTAGGGTAAATTGCCGAATGCATAATTGTTTATCGCTCCATGAATTGTTTAAAGCAATTCATATATTCTTTGGCGGATTTTTCGATTGCTTCGATTGTCATGCCAGGTTTGAATAACACTGTTCCCAGTCCGAAACCATCGGCGCCGGCTTTGTGATACAACGCCATGTTTTCTAAATTGATGCCGCCGACGGCATAAATTAAGGTGTTTTTCGGCAAAATCGTTTTGATTGCCGTTAAAAAAGCCGGATTTTCTTGGCCAGCGGGAAACCATTTTAATGCATCAGCACCGGCATTGATCGCTTGATAAGCTTCCGTTGGTGTAAAAAACCCGGGAATGCAAAGTAAATTTTGTACTTTTGCCGCACGAATAATTTCAGCATCCGCATGTGGCATCACAATTAATTGACCACCCGCTTGCTTTACACGCGCAACTTGCTCAATTTCCGTCACCGTACCCGCGCCAATAATCACATTGGCGGGCGCCAAGCTCGCCAATTGCATGATGCTGTCATAAGGCTCGGGTGAATTTAATGGCACTTCAATTTGCTCAAAACCCAGCTTAATTAATTTTGTGCAAACTGGCTCGATTTCTCGCGGCAGGATGCCGCGGAGGATGGCGATTAGTGGGAATTTTTTGTTTAAATTGATCATAAGCTTCATACCTGAAAATACTTAACGGATTTAATAATCTAATATATTTAATGTAGGGGGGATTAGCGTAGCGTAATCCACCGTTTTTGCGAAGTCTGTAAAAAACGGTGGATTACGCTACGCTAATCCCCCCTACAACAAGCACAAATAATATTTTTCGTTGTGCAAGTTTTTGTCATTGCGAGCGTAGCGCGGCAATCTCGTGACATGACGTCAGCACTAAATTCTCTAATGCAACGCTAAAATCAGGAGATTGCCGCAGTCGTTTCACTCCTTCGCAATGACAAAAGAGATTTAAGCTCTGATTTTTACTTCCAATAAACTGATCACGCGATTCGCAATTGCTTCTGATGAGTCTAACCAAACGACAGGACGCGGTGCGACGGTTTTAAATTCCTCGATTAAATGCGGAAAATGCGTACAACCTAGCACGATGACATCCACATTAGCTTCAAATAACGGCGCGATTTCATCGGCGATAATATTCAGTGAAACCGATTTTCCTGCCACCTTATCTTCAGCGATTTGCACCAATTGGCTGCTGCCCACGCGGATTAACGTGCAATCGCTAGCAAATTCACTGGCTAAACGATCAATATAAGCGCGTTTCACAGTCGCCGGTGTTGCTAATAATCCAATCAGTTTAGTTTGAGAAATTTTTGCAGCGGGTTTAATCGCGGGCACGACGCCGACCACAGGGCAGGGAACTTTTTGGCGAATTTCTTCCAAGGCAAGTGTGCTTGCTGTATTACATGCAACGACCAAAATATCCGGCTGATGCGCTTGGTATAATTTCTGACAAAAATCGGAGGCTAAATTTTTTACGGTTTCATCCGGTTTGGTGCCATAAGGAAAATGTTCTTTATCGGAAGCGTAAATATATTCCGCCTCAATTAAGCGGTTTTTTAATGCCTGAAGAATTGTTAATCCGCCGACACCGGAATCGAATACGACAATTTTATTTTTGCTCATAGAGTTTCACTCTATTAAAGTTTTTCATTTTTGTCATTGCGAGCGAAGCGCGGCAATCTCCTGACCAATAGTAGGCACTAAACGCATAATTGCCAGCTATGTTCAGGAGATTGCCGCAGTCGCTACGCTCCTTCGCAATGACAAGAGAAAGATTGCCGCGGCAGCGAAGCTCCCTCGCAATGACAATTAAAGCCGATCTAACACCAAACCCACCACATCCGCTTCAGCGATAATATTTTTTTTATATATCGCTAAATAAACTTTATCAATTTGAAATCGCATTTTTAAAAATTCTAAAATGCTAGAAGCCAAAGCTTCTAACAAATAAAATTTCTTTTCAGCAATAAATAACTTTAATTCTTTAGCGACTGTCGCATAATCTAAAGCATCTTTGAGTGAATCACTTTTAGCCGCTTTACTGATATCAAAGCGGATTTCCAGGTCTATTAATAATTCAGAAACTTTAGAACGTTCGGCTTCAAATGCGCCAATCACGGTTTCAACTTTTAATTGACGAATAACAATCTTATCCATTACTTTTTAATCCTCAAGCCTTTTTCTAGCATTAGCCAGGCAATAGAATAGACAATAGCCAAAACGATAGCACAAGCCAGCAACGAATATTTCACGTTCACATCAGAAATTCCCAACATGCCATAACGAAAAGTATTGACTAAATATAAAATCGGATTCAACAAGGAAACTTTTTGCCAAAAATCCGGCAATAAATAAATCGAATAAAAAATGCCGCCTAAATAAGTCATCGGTGTTAAAACAAACGTCGGAATAAATGAAATGCCGTCGAATGTGCGGGCAAATTGCGCATTAATAAAACCGGCCAAAGCAAACAGCGCTGAGGCAATTAAAATACTGATTAACATAATGCCAATGTGATGAATCGTTAAATGTGTAAAAAATAATGTCACCAACATAACGGCAATACCAACGCAAACGCCGCGCGCAACGCCGCCACAAATATAGCCTAACAGAATAATCGAACTCGGTGTTGGTGATATTAGTAATTCCTCAATATTTCCCTGAAATTTTGAGAAGAAAAAAGAAAATGAAACATTCGCATAAGCATTGGTAATCACTGACATCATGATTAAACCTGGAGCAATATATTGAATATAAGGCACACCATCAATCGTCCCAATGCGTTTTCCCATCAGGCTGCCGAAAATCACGAAATACAGTGACATCGTAATTGCCGCCGGTAAAATCGTTTGGCCGGAAATTTTGCTAAAGCGTTTGATTTCACGCCAAACTATCGTTTGAAATGCAATCCAGTTTTGGTTTGTCATAGGATTTAATTAGTTTCGTTAGCTAGTTAATCAACTTCAAAAACAATTCCTCTAAGCGATTCGTCTTATTACGCATGCGATTCACCGCAATTTGCTGCTCGGATAAAAGATGGAATAATCCCGATAAAGTTTGATTTTCACCAATATCGGCTTCCAGTGTATAAGCATCCATTTGCTTCAAGTTATAGCCATGGATTTCTGGTAGTTGTTGCAAAGGTTGTGATAAATACAAGACAAAAGTTTCGGTATGCAGTCTTTTCAGCAAATTCGCCATGTCTGATATTTCAATGATATTGCCGCGATCGATAATCGCGATGTTGCGACAAAGATTTTCTGCTTCTTCCAGATAATGTGTGGTCAAAATAATGGTGGTGCCATTGGCATTAATTTCACGCATAAATTCCCAGGTGGCGCGACGAATTTCGATGTCAACGCCGGCAGTGGGTTCGTCTAGAATTAACAATTTTGGCTCATGCATTAATGCGCGCGCAATCATCAAACGCCGCTTCATGCCACCGGAAAGCATGCGTGACATCGATTGGCGTTTGTCCCACAAGTCTAATTTTTTTAAATAATATTCAGCGCGTTTTTTGGCGATTTTGCGTGGGATGCCGTAATAACCGGCCTGTGTCATGACAATAAATTCAACCGTTTCGAATTGAGCAAAATTAAATTCTTGTGGCACTAGGCCAATTAATGATTTTGCTTTGCTCCAATCTTTTTCAATGCTGTAGCCATAAACATTGACGTCACCGCTGGTTTTTTTAACCAAGGAAGCAATAATGCCAATAATCGTTGTTTTACCCGCGCCATTAGGCCCTAGTAAAGCAAAAAAATCGCCAGGCTCAACGGCAAAAGAAATTTTATTCAATGCCTTAAAGCCATTGTCATAAATTTTTTCGAGATTTTTAATTTCCAGTGCGTACATGCAGCGGTTCCCGCTGTAAAAGTATTTGTTGGCAGAACCAGGCCGCATAAGGCCTGGCAGTTTTTTGAGGCCTGTTTAAAATGTTTTGCTTAACTGCGAAAGCGGCCAGCGGGTGCCGCTGATAATTAAAATTAATTTTTTCTATTGCAACTGAATAAGTATTTGATCAATGCGCCCACTGCTAATACTGGCAGCATAATATCGAAAAAGCGGAAAATACTAATCAGTTTTAACAAATGATCTTCCGGCAAAGAAACGGTCAAAATTGCTAATATAACAGCAACTAATAAAATTATTACGCTAAAAATAGTATTCATGGGTCCCTCTTCAAAAAATTTAAATTAATCATCAGCGGTTTCCGCTGATTAATGATAGCAATAACAACTTACCATAATTTACTTTTAATCGAAATGATTAAGGGCCTAAAAAGACCCTTTTTAACGATCAAATTGCAGTTACTTATGAAACATGACCGGGTATGGATTCAAACCGCACCAGCCTGTTTTTCCTTGATTTCATCAATAGTTTTGCAATCGATGCATTGATTGGCGGTAGGCCGTGCTTCGAGACGTTCGAGGCCAATTTCAGAGCCGCAATCATCGCAATAGCCGTATTCACCGTTTTCCAGCCGTTCCAGGGATTCTTCAATTTTCTTCAAAAATTTGCGCTCACGGTCGCGCGCTTTTAATTCAAGATTGTAACCTTCTACCATACTGGCGCGATCAATTAAATCAGGAAAATTAAGCGCTTCACCTTTTAAATGCGTTACTGTAGAACCCTGATCTTTGAAAATTTGCTCCTGCCACCAAAGCAGTTTTTGTCTGAAATATTCTTGTTGCTCATGCGACATATATTCTTCATTTTTTTTCGGTTTATAAACCGCTAATGGGCTAACCGATACTGACTCTTTAGTTTTTTTTGTGATTGCTTTGCTCTCAGTTTTTGCAAGCGGTTTGCTATCATTTTTAACTGTTTTAACTGTGTTTTTAACTATTTTAGGTTTTTGAGGGGAAGTAATTTTTTTCATTTTCTTTATGGGTTTAGTTTTTATTTTATTCGGGGTTTTGTTTTTTGCGCTATTAGCCGGTTTTTTGCTTTTGATAGCTGCTTTTTTTGTTTTAACCGGTTGCGGTTTTTTGATACTTTTTTTGCTGTTGGCAGCAGTGCTTTTGTTGCGGGCAGTTTTTTTCGTAACGGTAGATTTCTTAGCTTTTGCTTTGGTAGCCATAAGTCTCTCCATTTATAAGTTGATTAAAATTTACTCGCTCCTGAGTAATTGGCGCATTTTAGAGAGAGTGTTTTGTAAAAGCAATTGTTTCAGCGGTTCTCGCTTATGTTATTGCATCAAGAAATATTCACCTTTAAATACAGGTTGCGCTTCACCAATTTGAATCAAATTTAATTGTTCATCACATCGAATTTTTAAATCACCACCGGCTTGACTGACGGTCACCTCATCGGCCAACGCATAATGCGCTTTGGCTGCCACTACGGCTGCGGCTGCGCCGCTGCCGCAGGCCAGCGTATGGCCAGCGCCGCGTTCAATAATTCGGCAGATTAAATGAGCTGGGCTTTCATAGAAACAAAGTACGACGTTGATGCTATTTTCCAGCGAATTTTGCAACATTTCGGCCCTTTGATCGTCGCTGGCGCTGGGTAAATAGGGCAGGAAAATCACCGCATGTTGATTGCCCAGTTCGATGCAATCGTAGTCACTTTCATAGAAACTACGTTTGCCGAGATAGCGCGCCTGGCCAAAATCAATTTGTACACTCTTATCAGGCAAGGTATAAGCGGTAGCAGTTCGACCAGCCACACGAATGCTAATTTTCTCAGGCGATGCATTTCTCTCTTGTAAATAACGCGCCACACAGCGCAGCCCATTGCCGCATTGCAGTGCAGCTGAACCATCAGCATTGTAAATTTTCACCAAAACATCCGATACATGCTTGCCGGCCTCAATCAGCAATAACTGATCAAAGCCAATACCGCGCTTACGGTCGGCCATTTTGACAATGAGCGCTGCATCCAATTTTGCTGGGTGCTCGCAAGCATCAATCAAAACAAAGTCATTGCCCAAAGCTTGCCATTTTTCAAATGCGAGGGTTTTCATGAATGGGTTTCCTAAGGAATAATAAATAAATTATATACTCAAGTGGGTTTGAATTTGGGAATGGATGATTTTAGGGCATTTTAAGTCACCCCTCATCCGCCCCGTTGGGGCACCTTCTCCCGCAAGGGGAGAAGGACAACTTCGTCTACATCTGCCTAAAAATAGGCTTCATCGCCATCAAGTAAGCCTTCTTAAAAAAAACTATCGATCCAAGGAAAAAAGGACCTGCTCGTGATTCCATAATTTTTATAATCAGACTTAATTTCATAGCAGCGCTTTTGGTCTTGTCGGCAGATGTCCGCGAAGTTGTCCTTCTCCCCTTGCGGGAGAAGGTGCCCGACAGGGCGGATGAGGGGTGATCCGACTAAGATAAAACATCTGCCAAAAGCTAATTATGCGCCGCTACCTTCGACGGAAGCAAAAAAGTATCGGCCGGCTGCCGATTTTCTTGTGGCATATATAAGGCACCACTTTGGCCACAAGCGGATAATAAAGTGCTAATTAAAATTAGCCAGAATGCAAATAGATGCTTCATACTTAATCCAGGATCTGTTTACCCTACAAAACAAATTTCCAAGCGAGTGTAATATGCAAGAAATTCTAGAGCAACCTGACCGCGTCATTATCCCCCCGCAAGGTGAAACAAAAGCAGTTGTTATTTGGCTGCATGGACTAGGCGCCAATGGCTTTGATTTTGTTCCTGCGGTACCCGCATTGCAATTGCCGGAAAATCACGGCATTGAATTTATTTTTCCGCACGCGCCACAGCAAACCGTCACCCTCAATTTCGGCATGAAAATGCCAGCCTGGTACGATATTTATGGTTTAGATGCTAATGCGCGCGAAGATGAAATCGGTTTAAAAAAAGCAGCAGAAAATTTATATCACTTAATTCATTCGATTATGCGCGCAAAAAAATTAAGCTCTGAAAAAATTATTTTAGTCGGATTTTCACAAGGCGCGGCATTGGCTTTATATGCTGGCCTGCGTTTTTCAGAAAAATTAGGTGGTATTGCGGCACTTTCGGGTTATTTGCCTTTAGCTAAAAAATTAGCAGAAGAAAGACATCCTGAAAACCATCAAACTAAAATTTTTCTGGCGCATGGCGAGGAAGATTTTGTCGTGCCGTTTGAATTTGGGAAATTGAGTTATCAGTATTTGAAACAATTAAATTATTCAGTAAGTTTTCACGCGTATTTGATGGCGCATACGGTTTGTCCGGAGGAGTTAATAAATCTAAAAGAATTTTTTATTAAAATATTTAGTAGAGACAATTAAAAAGTTGATAACCTGGATGATCTCAGGATCCAGGAGCTATTCTACAGGCTCGTTCTACACCTTCTAAATGGGGAATATTTAGACCTAAACTTGCTGCCATTTCTTTTTCGGCCTCGATTAAAATTTCAAAAACTGGCATTGTTCTTGCTAATTCTTGGAAGAGTTTTTGTAAAAATAATTCGAAAACACTAATATTTTTTGAAGTTTCTTCTTCATCACTGTTATCAACTATGGCTATCGAAACATCTTGGCCAAGTCTGCGGATCACAACGCTATTTGTTGTAGATGTGTTTAGTAAATTCATTATCTCCGCCACGTCAGAATTACCTAATTTGCTATGTTTAATATAATAACTTAAACATTCGTTTAGGGAAAATTTTTCATCGAAATTCCAGGCCGTGGCGATAAAGTCAATTAAATCGGTTATCGCGCTAATTTGATTGAGTTTTGATTTGATATCACCTGCTAGAAAAACTCCATCCTTGAAAAAACTATTTACCAGGTCTTTGAGTTTTGAAGCATATCGCTTTAATTCTTCAACAAGGTTTTGGAATTTTCTTATATTGCCAATGTTGTCGTCAGAAATTAAATACTCGAGTTCTGCTATTTTAGTAGCTAATAATGGGGTTCCAGAATCAGAAGGATGTGATCGCTTATTTGCAGTTTTTACTGATTTAGATAGCTCATGAAATCTTCCAAAAAAACCTACCGATTCATATAAAAGGTGTTCTGGGAACAGCTCTAATATTTGATTGAAATTTGTTAATTGATTTTTTGTTGCCGCTATTTCTTTTTCAGCAGGTAAGGTTGTTTCTTTTAGCAAGATATCCCTGAGATTTTCGTGTTCCTCACTGTAAGCAATTATCAATAGAATTGCTATTAACAAACTGACGCTCTGGTTAGAAATATTCTTTTTAGTTTTTTTGAACGCTGGCTTTGCACAGCTATCTTTTGCGAAAGATGGAAGATTGATATCTATATTTTTCAGAGGTGCTATGAGTGAGTCAATTGTGGATATAGCAACAAAATGATTATACTTAATGCTCAGCGCTTTTCTCAGTGTAATATCTACTCTATCTTTTGAGTCTTCAAGCATGGAAATAAAAAAACGCATTTCCACGTAGTCAATTTTATCATTACCAAAAGCTTCGATAAATAAAACTGCCAGAGATTCTTTACCAGATTTAGTTTGTATTATGCGCAATGTGTGTTTGGCTTGGACATTTTTAGGATTTTCAGCTAGTAATTTTATGACTTCTTTGATCACTAAGATATGAGAAGAAAGATGAAATAATAAATCTATGATTTTTTTAATTTGTGCAAGTTCTTCATTATTTTGAATTGTATGTTCTAATTTTTGAATAAGAAGAATTTGAGCCCCTGTTTGATCTAGTAAGGGTAAAATCAATTGAATAATTTCAGTATCAAGCGATTTTTGAGATAGTAAGAAAATCAGCAATAGATGAGTTAGAGTTTTATAAGAATCTACTTGATTTACATTTAAGGATATAATTAAGCACTTGCTAACTTTATTATCAGGATTGGGGAATGTATCGCGTATTTTTTTAGCCAGTTCTTTTTTAACGGAATCGCTTCGAAATAGGTTAATCAGATGAATAGCCAATGGTTCTGAGGAGTTTTCTTGACTAGCAGCTAAAATTTTGAGCACCTTTATAAAATTATCGGAGCTTACATTGCACATCGCCATCAAATTTAAAATAAAAATTTGCGTTTTATGATCGGGTTTTAACTGATTATCTCTTATTACTTTGCTGATTGCTTGTTCCATTCGATCGCTAATACTGTATGGCTTAATGAGCTTTAGTAGCAAATTAAACATTGCGACCGGATGATCTGAATCGTGCTGGCTCGCTATTCTATCATCATTTTTAAAAACATATTTTATCATTATGATAAGAAAACCTGATAATGCGACCAGGTCTTGGTAAATGCCACTCTTATCATCTGATTTTTTATATTCAATGAGAGAGAAAATATCTTTTGAAAAGTAGTCTAAACTGCATTCATCCTGAGTAAATATAAGTAATTGTTTTAAATAATCTATTTTTTCTCTTTTTGCTGCTTGCTCAAACAAATTAAAAATTAATTTTTTATTTATTGAGATGCTAATTTGGCGTAGGTGGCATTCAATAATTATTCTTAAATATAAACAGAATAAATTTTCATCTTCTGCAGGCTCTTTTTCGCTGATATCGTTTTCTTCCTCTTCCTCTTCCTCTTCCTCCATTTTATCTCCTATGTTATCAGACGATTTTCTATTGCTATCCATTATAGCCTGGAATCCAATTTTATTAATTCTAAGAAACTCTAAAGAATTC
The DNA here is from genome assembly GCA_964441315.1 of uncultured Gammaproteobacteria bacterium. Classification (GTDB taxonomy): domain Bacteria; phylum Pseudomonadota; class Gammaproteobacteria; order CAYTUN01; family CAYTUN01; genus CAYTUN01. Next base: position 33,174 of record CAYTUN010000014.1, read on the forward strand.
ATATCGCCATATAGAAAGAAATATATGGTCAGGAAATGCTTTAAAGCGCGTTCAGTTAGCTCATTTTTGTTGTTTGGATTTTTTTGATGGGTATAAAAAAATATTATTAATGAATGGGAAACATGAGAGGCAGGGTACTTTATGCTAATAATTTTGTATTTATTAGAAGCATGCATTTTTTCTAAATGCTCGAACATCATCGATATTTCTGAAGAGAAAATGGCATGACTTTTTTTTGATGTTGCTCTTTCTAGAGCCTGTGCGGCGGGAATTAAGTATTTTGTAACGAGCTCGGTTAGTTGTTTAAAAAGCTCATTATTTTTATTTTCTTGCATGTGATGATTTGAATATTTGTATTATTGTTAATTCATTTCATCATACATCTTTGATTGAAAATTTACAATATTGGAAATTGTTTAACAAAAAAAATTGCCAATTTCATTTTTCCTGGGAAAAAATTAATTCTTTTTCTAAATTTTTTAAATTTTGCACTGAACCAACATCACACCATTCGCCAGAATAGTGCTGCCCCGACAATAAATTCTTTTCACTCGCTAATCGCAACAGCGGCGCAAGCCTAAATTTCCCATCCTGGCAATTCGCAAATAATTTTTTATGATAAATGCCAATGCCGCTAAAAGTTAATTTTTCATGGCTGGCTTCAGTTACGATGCGTCCCGCACTTAAATGGAAATCACCTTGAGGATTGTGTGGCGGATTGTTGACTAATACTAAAAAACCCAGTTTATTTTCTGGCAAATTTAAATTTTCAAATGGATAGTCTGTCCAAATATCACCATTAACGACGATAAAAGGGTCGGATAATAATGGCAGGGCGCGAAAAATTCCGCCGCCAGTTTCTAGACCACCGGTTTCTGGTTCGATGGAATATTCAATTTTTACGCCAAATTTTTCGCCGGTGCCGAGTGTTTGCATGATCTGATCGGCAAGATAAGAAACGTTGATCACGATTTCTTTAAAGCCGGAGTTTCTCAGGCGTTCAATTAAATAAACAATTAAGGGTTTTCCAGCGAGTGGCACTAAAGGTTTAGGGATTTTATCGGTTAGTGGCCGTAAACGTTCGCCGCGGCCCGCGGCTAAAATCATCGCTTTCATTGACTGGCTTCTTGATTGGTTAACCAATGTGAGATCGCGCTAAATTGCGGATATTTTGCTGCAACCGATAAAACATAATTCAAAGCGCGCGGTATAAATTCGAGATAGATGGGATTATTATCGCGAACATTTTTTCTGGCAAAAATAAAAATGGCTTTTAGATGGCGTTGCATGCCGGTGATATCGAACCAATAATTTAATTGGGAAAAAGAAATATTTTCGGCTAATTTATTTTCTCGGAGTAAATAGTAATAATCTTTTAACCAGCCAAGCACTTTATTTTCCGGCCAATCAATGTAGCAATCGCGTAATAAAGATACCGCATCATAAGTTAATGGCGCGATGCAGGCATCTTGAAAATCGACAATGCCGACACGTTCTTTGTCCCATAATAAATTTCGGCTGTGGTAATCGCGATGTGCGGGCAGCATTGGCTGTTCCGCTATCACATCGCAAATAGTTTCAAATTGCTCTTGCCAAAATTTTTTATCGGCGTCAGTTAGATTGATTTTTAAATGCGCTTGCAAATACCAAATTAAAAATTGCTCTAATTCCCAGGACCAGAGCTTGCGATCAAACGCTGGCCAATTACAGTTAGCGGGATTAATTTTGCTTTGTAAAATGACCAAATCGCGCAGTGCTGCGCGATATAACGAATCTGCATTCGTTTCATTTAGAATTTTTTGATAAAGCGCATCGCCTAAATCGGAAACGACAAAATAACCTTGGATTAAATCTTGATGCATGATCGTTGGCACATGCAGGCTGATGGCTGCCAATTGCTGATTCACTTTAGCAAAAGCTTCGGTTTTTTCTTCATGATGTGAGCTATCAATGGCGATCAAAGCGGCACCATTGTCATTAAATCGATAAAACCGTCGAAAACTGGCATCGCCGGCAAGCAATTTTAAGGTAATCGGTTTTGAATAAATCGTTTGTAACCACTGCTCAATTGTAAGTGTTGGTGTTTTTGCTAAATTGGAAGCTGTGCTGATCATGGTGTTTAATTCGGTAACTCAGGGAATTTTTTACTTTATAAACGTTGAGGTTAAATTATGGAAGATTTTTGAGATGTTTTCAGCGGTTTCTGCTGAAAAAAATTGAAAAATGCGAGTTAGATAGGTTATTTGAATGCGGTTTTCAAAAATTAATTAATTTTTAAACAGCTAAATTCGTCTTCCGCTCCAGTTGATTGTTTTAACTAGGCTTTTCATAGAGTCTTTTAGATCTTAAGTCACCCCTCATCCGGCCCGTTGGGCCACCTTCTCCCGCAAGGGGAGAAGGACAAC
>CAYTUN010000015.1:0-33131 GCA_964441315.1 uncultured Gammaproteobacteria bacterium
TTGACTCTAGCGAAATGGCGTTTAAAATTGCCGGCTCGATGGCGTTTAAGGAAGGTACGCAAAAAGCTAAACCTGTCTTACTTGAGCCAATTATGAAAGTGGAAGTTACCACTCCTGAAGATTACATGGGCGATGTAGTGGGCGATCTTAATCGCCGTAGAGGAATGATTCAGGGAATGGAAGATAATCCTACGGGTAAGGCAATTACTGCAGAGGTGCCATTAGCTGAAATGTTTGGTTACGCTACCTCTTTGCGTTCGCTAACTCAAGGTCGAGCCAATTACAGCATGGAATTTTTAAAATATTTAGAAGCGCCTAGCAATATTGCTGATGCCGTAATCAAAGACAAATAAACTGATTTAACTAAAACTGAGGTACTAAATATGGCTAAAGAGAAATTTGAGCGGAGCAAACCGCACTTAAACGTAGGCACGATTGGCCACGTAGACCATGGTAAGACGACGCTGACGGCGGCGTTGACGAAGGTGTTATCGGAGAAATACGGTGGTCAAAGTTTAGCGTATGATCAAATTGACAAAGCACCGGAAGAGAAAGCGCGCGGGATAACGATTGCGACCTCGCACGTGGAATATCAGAGTGACAAACGCCACTATGCGCATGTGGATTGCCCGGGCCATGCCGACTACGTGAAGAACATGATTACCGGTGCCGCCCAAATGGACGGTGCGATCTTGGTGGTGAGTGCCGCCGACGGCCCGATGCCGCAGACGCGCGAACATATTTTGTTAGCCGGTCAGGTGGGCGTTCCGCATATTGTGGTCTACCTCAACAAAGCCGACATGGTCGACGACAAAGAATTAATCGAACTGGTTGAAATGGAAATCCGTGATTTGTTAAACAAATACGGCTTCCCGGGTGACGATGCCCCGATCGTGATTGGCAGTGCTCTCAAGGCCCTAGAAGGCGACAGCAGCGAAATTGGCGTGCCGTCGATCATCAAGCTGGTTGAGACGATGGACAGTTATTTTCCGGAACCGGAACGCGCGATTGACGGTGCCTTTTTGATGCCGATCGAAGACGTCTTCTCCATCTCTGGCCGTGGTACGGTGGTAACCGGACGTATTGAACGTGGTATTGTCAAAGTGGGAGACGAATTAGAAATTGTGGGTATTCACCCGACCCTAAAGACCACCTGTACCGGTGTTGAAATGTTCCGCAAGTTATTAGACGAAGGCCGTGCGGGTGACAACGTGGGTGTGCTCTTACGCGGAACCAAGCGAGAAGAAGTGGAGCGGGGTCAAGTATTAGCGAAGCCTGCCAGTATCACGCCGCATACCAAATTTGAAGCGGAAGTGTATGTGTTATCGAAAGACGAAGGTGGTCGTCATACGGCATTTTTTAATGGTTATCGGCCCCAGTTTTACTTTCGGACGACGGACGTGACGGGAGCGGTGACATTACCGGCGGGAACCGAGATGGTAATGCCGGGAGACAACGTGACGGTGACGGTAGAATTGATTGCACCGATTGCGATGGAGAAGGGCTTGAAGTTTGCGATACGTGAAGGTGGCCGCACAGTCGGTGCCGGGGTCGTTACGAAAGTCATTGAGTAGTAGAAAAGATGGCAAGGTGGCCTAAAGGCCACTTTGAGAGAAATAAAACAAACTAAAGATAAAGCTGAAATCAACTAGAAAATAAAAACGGTTAAACCCATTTTTCTAGCCCCAGCTTTTAGTCTCTAGTTTCTAGTCCAGTGAGCTGAGAAATGGCTATAGGAAAAAATCAAAAAATCAGAATACGATTAAAAGCATTTGATCATCGCATTATTGATGTTGCAACCTATGAAATCGTGCAAACTGCAAAGCGTACCGGTGCGCAAATACGCGGTCCGATTCCTTTGCCGACTCGCAAAAAATATCTATCTGTTTTGATTTCTCCTCATGCCGATAAATCAGCGCAAGATCAGTATGAAATTCGCACCCACATACGATTGATTGACATCATTGAACCTACCGATAAGACCGTAGATGCTTTGATGAGGTTAGATCTTGCGGCCGGTGTTGATGTGCAAATTAGTGTTGAGTAATTGATAAAATTTTTGGAGTAAGACAATGCCTCTAGGCTTAGTAGCCCGCAAATGCGGAATGACAAGAATTTTCCAAGAGAATGGTGAATCCGTTCCTGTCACTGTATTGGAAATCGATAATAACCGCATTGCGCAAATTAAAACTGATGAAACAGATGGCTATCGCGCCCTGCAAATCGCTGTAGGAAAAATTAAAGCCAGTCATGTAAAAAAACCGATGGCAGGCCATTTCGCTAAAGCTAGTATTGAGCCAGCCAAAGCGTTATACGAATTTCGCCTGACTGAAAATGACAAAATTGAATATCAGCTGGGTCAAGAAATCAGAGCGGATATGTTTAAAGAAGGCCAATTGGTTGATGTGGAAGGGATTAGCAAAGGTAAAGGTTTTGCCGGCGTTATCAAACGCCATCATTTTAATTCGCAAGATGCAAGCCACGGTAACTCCTTATCGCATCGTGTTCCGGGCTCAACTGGTATGAACCAAAGCCCTGGTCGAGTATTTCCAGGCAAGCGAATGCCAGGTCATTTAGGCAATACCATGCGTACGATTCAAAAATTGCAAGTGGTTCGCATTGATAATGAGCGCAACTTGGTTTTAGTTAAAGGCGGTGTTCCTGGTGCTCCCGATGCCTATGTTGTCATCCTGCCCTCAGTCAAAGCAAAAGCGGGAGATAAAAAATAATGCAAACCGAAATGATTACACAATCGAATCAACGTAAGCCAATTCAAATTAACGAGGCTATTTTTAACACGCCTTTTAATGAAGGCTTGGTGCACCAAGTCGTTACTGCTTATATGGCGGGTGGTCGTGAAGGCACCAAGGCGCAAAAAACGCGTTCGGAAGTTAGCGGCGGTGGTAAAAAACCCTGGCGCCAAAAAGGAACTGGCCGTGCACGTGCGGGTACGATTCGCAGCCCCTTGTGGCGGAAAGGTGGAAAAATTTTTGCTGCTAAGCCACGTGATTTTTCGCAAAAAGTGAATCGTAAAATGTATCGTTATGCATTAGCAGCGATCATGGCTGAATTATTGCGTCAAGGTCGTTTACTTGTGGTTGAAAATTTTGATTTAGCAGAGCCTAAAACAAAATTGCTAGCAGAAAAATTGAATACATTAGAAATCAATAAAGTTTTAATCGTTATCGATGAAATCAGTGAAAATTTATTTTTAGCTGCGCGTAATTTACCGCATGTCGAATTATGCCCTGTCACACGCATTAATCCGGTGAGCTTGATTTCATTCGATCATATTGTTGTAACACAAGATGCTTTGAAAAAAATTGAAGCGAAAATAGGGTATAGCCATGAATGAACAACGCGCTTATAACATTTTAAAAGCACCGCTGATCACTGAGAAAGCAACTTTGGCTCAAGCTAAAAGTAATCAATATGTTTTCAGAGTTGCCACTGATGCAACTAAACCTGAAATCAAAAACGCGGTAGAAAAATTATTCAACGTCACAGTATTAAACGTCACCATTACCAATGTTAAAGGCCAGGTCAGACAATTTGCTCGCATGAAAGGCCGCACCAAGACCTGGAAAAAAGCTTATGTGACTTTGCCGTCCGGACAAATGATTGACGTCGCTGGCGTACAGGCTTGAGGAGAGAATAATGCCATTAGTAAAATCTAAACCTACATCCCCGGGCCGCCGGTTTGTTATTAAAGTGGTTAATCCGGATTTGCATAAAGGCGAGCCCTATGCACCTCTCTGTGTGCCACAAAAACGCCTGTCAGCTCGTAATAATCAAGGCCGTTTAACCGTGCGCCATCGCGGCGGTGGTCATAAACATCACTACCGGATTATTGATTTTAAGCGCGATAAATTAAATATCGCAGGCGAAGTAGAGCGTATTGAATACGATCCCAATCGCAGTGCTTTCATCGCATTAGTTTTATACAAAGACGGTGAGCGCCGTTACATTATTGCCGCGAATGGTTTGAAAGCAGGTGATGAAGTAATTTCTGGTTCTAATGCTCCTATTAAGCCAGGTAATGCATTGCCGCTAACAAACATCCCTTTGGGTTATAACATTCACTGCGTAGAAATGCGCCCAGGTAAAGGCGCCCAACTGGCAAGAAGCGCAGGCAGTTATGTCCAATTAATCGCCCGCGAAGGCCATTATGCGCTATTGCGCTTACGTTCGGGTGAGATTCGACGCGTTAGCGTCGAATGTATGGCTGCGGTTGGTGAAGTTTCTAATTCAGAAAACAATTTGCGTTCCTTGGGTAAAGCCGGTGCAACCCGCTGGCGTGGCCGTCGGCCGACGGTGCGTGGCGTGGCCATGAACCCGGTTGATCACCCCCATGGTGGTGGTGAAGGTAGAACTTCCGGTGGTCGTCATCCTGTGAGCCCCACTGGTGTGCCTACAAAAGGCTATAAAACCAGACGGAATAAGCGTAGTCGTAAATTAATTGTGAAAGATCGCAGGGTTTAGTTTTAATTGAGGATAAGAGCGGCTTTTAAAAAGCCGGCTCATTTAGATATTTTTAAAGTTGAGGTATTAAGGTGCCACGTTCAGTAAAAAAAGGTCCATTTGTTGACCATCATTTATTAAAAAAAGTACTTGATATTGCTTCAAGTGGTAATAAGCGCGTCATTAAAAGTTGGTCACGCCGTTCAATAATTATTCCTGAAATGGTGGGGCTTACGATTGCAATTCATAACGGCCGTGAACATTTACCGATTTATATTAGTGAAAATATGGTAGGGCATAAATTAGGCGAGTTTGCTTTAACGCGCACCTTTCGAGCGCATTCAGGCGACCGTAAAGTTCAAAAAGAAGGTGAAAAATAATGGAAGTAGCTGCAGTTTTAAGACATGCACGCGTTTCCCCGCAGAAAGCAAGACTAGTCGCTGATCAAATCCGGGGCATGCACGTGGCAAAAGCGCTCAGTTTGCTTGAGTTTAGTACGAAAAAATCTTCCGATATCCTTAAAAAAGTATTGGAATCGGCAATTGCCAATGCAGAGCATAATGAAGGTGCAGATATTGATGAATTACATGTCAAAACCATCTGCGTCGACCAAGGCCCAGTATTCAAACGTTTTCATGCGCGCGCGCGTGGCCGCGGTGCACAAATTTTAAAAAGAACTGCGCACATCACAATCACTGTTAGCGATCAACGAAAAGAGAGTAAATAAATATGGGTCAGAAAGTAAACCCCGTTCTCATTCGCTTAGGAATCATCAATGATTCTTCAGCCAAATGGTATGCAGAAAAAAATTATGCTGATTATTTGCATTCCGATAGCATTGTGCGCAAGTTTCTCGAGAAAAAACTTGAATCTGCAGGTGTCAGCCGTATTTTGATTGAGCGCCCAGCACGGAATGCGCGTATCACGATTCATACTGCGCGCCCGGGCATAATTATCGGACGCAAAGGCAATGAAGTAGATGATTTGCGCGCGCAAGTTTCTAAAATGATGAAAGTGCCAGTACAGATCAATATCGAAGAGGTCCGCAAACCGGATATTGATGCCAAGCTGGTTGCTGAAAACGTTGCACAGCAGCTAGAAAAACGAATTATGTTCCGCCGTGCGATGAAGCGCGCCGTGCAAAATGCATTACGTCAAGGTGCCCTCGGTATTAAAATCTCCGTCAGTGGCCGTTTGGGTGGTGCTGAAATTGCTCGTACTGAATGGTATCGCGAAGGTCGCGTGCCGTTGCATACCTTTCGCGCTGATGTTGATTATGCCAATGTCACTGCTTTGACAACTTACGGCATTATTGGCGTAAAAGTCTGGATTTTCCGTGGCGAAGTTTTTAAACAAGACCGCGAACAAGGCGTGACTGAGAAAGAGCAAAAAGAATAGTTACCAAATAGAGGCATGTTATGTTGCAACCAAAACGTACCAAATACCGCAAGCAGCAAAAAGGCTCAAATCGAGGTATGGCTACTCGTGGCAGTGATGTCAGCTTTGGCGAGTTCGGCTTAAAAGCGATGGATCGCGGTCAATTGACGGCGCGTCAAATTGAATCGGCACGTCGTGCAATTAATCGTTTTTTAAAACGTGGTGCAAAAGTTTGGATCCGCGTATTTCCGGATAAACCCATTACCAAAAAGCCTTTAGAAGTTCGTCAAGGTAAAGGTAAGGGTAATGTGGAATATTGGGTGGCTTTAATCCAGCCAGGAAAGATTTTATTTGAAATTGAAGGTGTTGATCGCGTTTCGGCTGAAACCGCCTTCAAATTAGCGGCAGCAAAATTACCTTTTGTCACCCGCGTCGTTGAGAGGACTTTAATGTGATTAAATTAGATGAGTTAAAGAAAAAATCCAAAACGGAACTCCAAGAAGAATTAACTGAGCTAAGACGTGAGCAATTCAACTTGCGCATGCAAAAAGGCAGTGGCCTCAATCAAAATGGCAAAGTGCGTTCGCATCAATTTAAACTGATCAGACGACAAATTGCGCGAATTAATACACTTTTAACTGCTGGAGATACAAGCCATGGTTGAACAAAAAAATAAACGTGTGCTTATTGGCAAAGTAGTGAGTAAAAAAACCGATAAGTCCGCTATTGTCGAAATAGAAAATCGGATTAAACATCCAGTATATGGAAAATATGTGAAACGCAACAAGCGCTTTGCTATTCATGATCCTAATAATTCTTGCCATGATGGCGATTTAGTCAGTATTCAAGAATGTCGGCCGATCTCAAAAACCAAACATTTTATGCTGATTGATATTTTGGAGAAAGCACAAGATTAACAAAAAAAGTTGTGTTTAGCGTTTTTTCTGCCGCAAAAAAACAGACTTTGGTCGAAAAATGCTGTCAAATTTTTTTCATTATAAGCTTGATTATGCCACGTAAAATTTGACGTCATTGTACCTTCAAGTTACTTTGTTTTTTCCAAAGCAAAAAAGGTGAAATTTTTTAGTGCATTTTGCCAATGACGTGATAGAATCACGATCTTTTTAAAATATTATCTCGGGTCAATAGCTATAAAACCCTATATTTAGGCTGTATTAATAGGGAAGAATAAGAGTTTTTGCCTGAAAACAATTTGTATATTAAGGTTATTGTTATGATTCAAATGCAATCATTACTCGATGTCGCTGATAACAGCGGTGCACGCAAAGTGATGTGTATCAAAGTATTAGGCGGTTCAAAGCGACGCTACGCAGGCATCGGCGATGTCATAAAAGTAAGTGTCAAAGAAGCTATCCCGCGTGGCAAAGTAAAAAAAGGCCAGGTGTTGGATGCGCTGGTTGTGAGGACTGCAAAAGGTGTGCGTCGTGCAGATGGCTCGGTGATCCGTTTCGATGGTAATGCCGTGGTTTTATTGAATCAACAATTGCAGCCGATTGGTACTCGTATTTTTGGTCCGGTAACGCGTGAACTGCGTACCGAAAAATTTATGAAAATTATTTCATTAGCATTAGAAGTATTGTGAGAACAGCTATGGCAAGCAAAATTAGAAAAGATGATCAAGTTATTATTATTGCTGGTAAATACAAAGGCCAAAGTGGCACCGTTTTAAAAGTGATACCTGCTGAAAAAAATTCTGCGAGTAAAACAGCCAAAGCTGCCAAAGTATTGGTGCAAGGTATTAATTTGGTTAAAAAGCACCGACGTCCTAATCCAAATCGCGGCATCACCGGTGGCATTATGGAGCAAGAAATGCCTTTGGCTATTTCGAACGTCGCTATTATGAATAATTCACGTCAGGCAGATCGTGTCGGTTTTAAAGTTTTAGAAGATGGAAGAAAAGTCCGTTATTTTAAATCCAATGATGAAGTCATTGATTAACGCATTTGGAAATTAATATGCCAAGTAAAACAGCAATCAAAAAAATTCCAAGATTGAAAGAACATTATCAAAAGGTTGTGATAAAAAAATTGAGAGATCAATTTGGTTATTCTTCAATCATGCAGGTGCCAAAATTTGTAAAAATTACCTTGAATATGGGTGTTGGTGAGGCAGTTGCAGATAAAAAAATTATTGAACATGCAGTCAGTGATTTGACCAAAATCGCTGGTCAAAAAGCTATGGTTACGCATGCGCGCAAATCTATTGCAACTTTTAAAGTGCGTGAAGGTTGGCCAGTTGGCTGCAAAGTGACATTGCGTGGCGATCGCATGTATGAATTTTTAGACCGTTTGATCAGTATTGCGATTCCACGCATTCGTGACTTTCGTGGCATGAGTGCAAAAGCGTTTGACGGCCGTGGAAGTTACAATATCGGCATTCGTGAACAAATTGTGTTTCCCGAAATCGATTACGAAAAAATTGATGCATTGCGTGGTTTAAATATTGCTATTACTACCACTGCAAAATCTGATAAAGAAGCACGTGCTTTAATGAGCGCGTTTAATTTTCCATTTAGAGATTGAGGTTTTAAAAGCGCATGGCTAAAAAATCAATGATTGCTCGTGATGTTAAAAGAGCAAAGATGAACAAAAATCGCACCCGTCGCAGCGAATTGGTTGCCATCGTAAAGAGTGCAACTGCTGATTTTGATGAAAAATTGCAAGCGATGATTGCATTAAATAAACGTCCACGTGATGAAAGCCACTGTCGCATGAGAACCCGTTGCCGTTCTTGCGGAAGACCGCGTGCGGTTTATCGCCGTTTTGGTTTGTGCCGTATTTGCTTGCGTAATGCTGCTATGCGCGGTCATGTTCCTGGTCTCACCAAGTCCAGCTGGTAAAAGAGGTTAAAGATATGTCATTTCAAGATCCGATCGCAGATATGATTAACCGCATTAAAAATGCGCAAGCAGTCAACAGCCAGTCTGTCAGTTTTGCTGCCAGCAAATTAAAGTCAGCCATTTGTAAAGTTTTGCTGGATGAAGGCTATATTGAAAATTTTTCAGAAGAAGCAGATGGCGCTAAAGCCAATATCACAGTTGAATTGAAATATTTTGAAGGTAAGCCAGTGATTGCAGAGTTTAAGCGCGTCAGCCGTCCAGGTTTACGTCGTTATGAAAGCACCTCGTCAATACCTATAGTTCAAAATGGCTTGGGTGTGGCTATTGTTTCTACTTCGCATGGCGTTATGTCTGACCGCGCTGCCCGCAAACAAGGCATTGGCGGCGAAGTCATTTGCTTTGTGTCTTAATTTAGGAGCTAACCATGTCAACAGCTGCGCGTAATCCTGTAGAAATCCCTAAGGGGATCGAAGTCAAACTGAATCAGCAAATGCTTAGCATTAAAGGTGCAAAAGGCATGCTTGAGCTTGAAATTGATTCAAGCTTGGCAGTGGAAATTTCTGACAAAATTAGCCTGTCTTATGTAAAAGGACTTTATGAGCGTGAATTAAACCCCGCATTGATGGGCAGCGTTCGTGCCAATATTCGTAATATGATTCAAGGCGTCAGCAAGGGTTATGAGAAAAAGTTGGAATTGGTTGGTGTAGGTTATCGTGCGCAAGCAAAGGGACAAAGCCTTTCTTTAACTTTAGGCTTTTCTCATCCAGTTGAATATCATTTGCCTAAAAGTGTAACAGTAGAAACGCCAAGCCAGACTGAAATTGTCTTAAAATCAATCGATAAACAAGCTTTGGGTCAAGCTGCGGCAGAAATCCGTAGCTATCGCTCACCTGAACCTTATAAAGGTAAAGGTGTGCGTTATGCTGGTGAAAAAATCAAAATGAAAGAAGGTAAGAAAAAATAATGTTAGCTAGAAACCAGGGTCGTCAAAGACGCGCAACCAAGACCCGCTCGCTAATCAAGCGTCAAATGCGCAATGAAATCATTAAAGGTGAAAAAATCCACTGGCTTACTGTGCATAAAACACCGCGCCATATTTATGCTCAAGTTTTAGATGCATCAGGCAAAGTATTAGCGATTGCATCAACCTTGCAGGCAGAAGTGAAAAAAAATGTCAAAAATGGCGGTAATATTGATGCCGCCAAGTCTGTTGGCAAAAAAATCGCCGAGCTTGCCAAATTGGCAAAAGTTGAGAAAGTCGCATTTGACCGCTCAGGTTTTAAATATCATGGCCGTATTAAGGCCTTAGCTGAAGCCGCACGTGAAGCTGGCTTGAATTTTTAATAGAGGTAAGAATGACAGCAGAGACTTTTGAATCAAATACCACGTCAGATGGCATACAAGAAAAACTCGTTGCCGTTAATCGTACTGCTAAAACTGTCAAAGGTGGGCGTGTTTTCAGTTTCGCCGCTCTTGTCGTTGTTGGTGATGGTAACGGACGTTGTGGTTTTGCATTATGTAAAGCGCGTGAAGTGCCAAATGCTATTCAAAAAGCGATGGAAAAAGCACGACGTAATATGGTCCAGTTTGATTTAAAAGGCAGTACGCTTCAGCATGAAATTCGTGGTCGCCACGGCGCCACTCGTGTATTTATCAAGCCAGCCTCAGAAGGTACCGGTATCATCGCAGGTAATGCAATGCGTGCGGTGTTAGAAGTAATCGGTGTTGCTAACGTTTTGTCCAAGTGCATTGGGTCTTCCAATCCCGTGAATGTTGTTCGTGCCACTTTAGCTGCACTAAAGTCAATGAAATCGCCGGAAGAAATTGCACGTAAACGCGGCAAAACTGTTGAAGAGATTATGGAGTAAGTGTGATGCCTAAAAAAGCACAAGCAAGCAATACTGAAAACAAGTTAAAAGTCACACTAATCAAAAGTATTAGTGGTCGTCTTAAAGCACATCAAGATTGCATTCATGGCCTGGGCCTAAGGCGGTTACACCATACTGTCCAAATTGCTGATAACGCTTGCAATCGTGGCATGATCAACAAAGTTTCGTATTTACTCAAGGTTGAATCTGCTTAACTTATGACTGCCCTTGGCTTGCCATGGGTTTAAATGAAAGGTAAATAAACATGCGTCTGAATCAATTAAGTCCAAACGCTGGTGCAAGAAAACCGCGTACACGCGTTGGTCGTGGTATCGGTTCTGGTCTTGGCAAGACTGCTGGCCGTGGTCATAAAGGTCAAAAAGCACGTGCAGGTGGCTATCATAAAGTCGGTTTTGAAGGTGGACAAATACCTTTGCAGCGCCGTTTGCCAAAATTCGGTTTTAAATCCCTTAAAAGTTTGAAATACGCTGAAGTTCGCTTACATGAATTGAATTTCATCGAAAGCAAAATCATTGATATGGCGACCCTTAAAGCAGCAGGCATAGTGTCGCAAGTAGCTGAAACAGCAAAAATCATTTTGTCAGGTGAATTACAACGTGTAGTTGAAGTTAAGTCTGATGTCAAAGTTACTGCCGGCGCAAAAGCTGCAATTGAAAAGCTGGGTGGGAAAGTAGAGCGGAACTAATTGAAGTTTTAAAACTTGAACGCTGCACGTTAAGTTTTATTAACAGAAGTGCAGCTGCAAAGTTAAGAGATTGCCGCGTACGCTTCGCTTCCTTGCAATGACAAAAAAGTGGCTTTAAAACAGATATTTTGTTAACGCATTGGCAAGAGATAATGCTGATGTTATTGTTTTTCCTTATTGTCATTGCGAGGAAGCTTCGCTGCCGCGGCAACCTCCTGACAACGATTCGGCACTAAATTAGTTAAATGCTCAATTAATTATGTGTCAACCAGCTAACAACACCACTGGTTTCATAAGTAAATGATAAAAATCTCATGACGATTTCGACATGATGATTTTTGAAAAAAATCATTAAATCATTGAGGTTTTAAAAAATAAAGAATGGCTTCCCCTAAATTAGGTTTAGGTCTCTCTCAAGGTGGCCTAGGCGAACTCAAACGACGTTTATTATTCGTCCTAATCGGATTAATTATCTACCGTATCGGTTCGCATATTCCTGTCCCAGGAATTGACCCAGTCAAACTAGCGGATTTATTTCGTAATCAGCAAGGTGGAATTTTAGGTTTGTTCAATATGTTTTCGGGTGGCGCGCTGCAGCGTTTTACCGTTTTTGCATTGAATGTCATGCCTTATATTTCTGCCTCGATCATCATGCAATTATTCACAGCCATTATCCCCAGCCTTGAGCAAATGAAAAAGGAAGGCGAAGCCGGCAGACGCAAAATTAATCAATACACCCGCTATGGCACTTTAATACTGGCAGCGTTTCAGGCTTTGGGTATATCAAAGTGGCTGGTCAGCAATGGCGTCGTTATTGCACCAGGATTTTCTTTTTATTTTATTTCTACTGTCACCCTAGTCACGGGCACTATGTTCCTTATGTGGTTAGGTGAACAAATGACAGAACGTGGGGTAGGTAACGGTATTTCTTTGATCATTTTTGCAGGTATTGCCTCGCGCTTCCCTGCATCGGTCGCTGAAGTCTTCACTCAGGTACGCGAAGGCCAAATGCAAGTTATTGCTTTGCTTCTATTAATAGTCGTGGTAATAGCTGTTACGGCTTTTGTTGTTTTTGTCGAGCGCGCACAACGCCGCATCACGATCAATTATGCTAAGCGTCAGCAAGGTCAGCGCTTATATGCTGCTGAAAGTAGTCACCTTCCATTAAAAATTAATATGGCAGGCGTGATTCCGCCGATTTTTGCGACCAGTATTATTTTATTCCCTGCCACCTTTGCCTCCTGGTTTAGTTCACCTGACAAAGGTTTTACCTGGATTGATCAAATACGCATCGCGCTATCACCGGGTCAGCCGCTATTTATTATTTTTTATGCAGCTGCCATCATATTTTTCTGCTTCTTTTATACTGCTTTGGTATTCAATCCGCGGGATACCGCCGATAATCTGAAAAAATCCGGCGGCTTTATCCCAGGTTTGAGACCAGGCGATCAGACGGCCCAATATATTGATACTGTTATGACCCGTCTGACGCTAGCAGGTGCAATTTATCTTACTGGCGTAGCTCTTCTGCCGGAATTTTTAGATGTAACCTGGCACGTATCATTCTATTTCGGTGGAACATCGTTATTAATTGTGGTGGTAGTACTGATGGACTTTATGGCCCAGGTCCAAGCCCATTTACTATCGCATCAATATGAATCATTGATGAAAAAAGCCAATTCTAAAGGAAAGAATCTAGGATTGTTTCGTTAGTGGATGAAAAGCTGATTAAGGTTTAACGAGGAAAAAATGAAAGTACGTACTTCTGTAAAAAAAATGTGTCGTAATTGCCGCGTCATAAGACGTGGTGGACGTGTGTTGATTATTTGCTCAAACGCAAAACATAAGCAACGTCAAGGCTAAAAACCCGATTAAACCTTTTTGCACGCTTCGCGTGCAAAGTGCAATTTTATATTGCAAAACGAATGCACAGGCGCTATTCTTTACAACCTTTTGGCTGGGCCAAAACAGTAATGATAGCTCGTTGAATTAAATAGTAATTTGGAGACAATAAATGGCGCGTATTGCCGGAATTAATATTCCTCCTCAAAAACATATCGTGATTTCACTAACGGCAATTTACGGTGTCGGACGTCCGCGTGCTCTGAAAATTTGTCAGTTATTGCACATTGATCCTACCCGCAAGGTAAAAGACCTCACTGATGAAGAATTGGAGTCAATCCGCCGTGAAGTCGCCCGATTCAAAGTGGAAGGCGACTTGCGTCGCGAAGTTTCCATGAATATCAAGCGCTTGATGGATATGGGCTGCTACCGCGGTATTCGTCATAAGAGAGGCCTGCCGGTTCGTGGTCAACGCACCCACACCAATGCTCGCACCCGCAAGGGCAAGCCCAAGGCTATTCGTAAATCATAAAAGTTAAAAGGTTTTAATTTATGTCAAAAAAAACACGCAAGCGTAAAGTGGCACAAGGTATTGCCTATATCCAGGCTACCTTCAATAACACTTTAATTACTGTGACCGATCAAAATGGTAAAGCATTAGCTCAGGAGTCTGCAGGCAGTTGCGGCTTTAAGGGTTCGCGCAAAGGTACGCCTTATCCAGCACAGTTAGCGGTCGAAAAACTGGTGCAGAAGCTGCGTGACAATAACGACATGAAAAGCCTTGAAATTTACGTCAAAGGTCCAGGTGCTGGCCGTGAAGCAGCAATACGTGCTTTTCATGTGCATAAAATGATTATTTTAAAAATTACTGATGCTACACCCATTCCCCATAATGGTGTGAGACAACGTAAAAAACGCCGCGTATAAGAGGTCAATATGGCAAGATATTTAGGTCCCCGCTGCAAATTAGCTAGACGCGAAGGCGTCGATTTGATGCTAACCAGCGGCATTCGCCCAATGCAAGACAAATGCAAATTAGATACCGCACCCGGACAATTTGGCAAACGTGGCCGTTTGTCTGATTACGGTGTGCAAATGCGCATGAAGCAGTTGATTCGTCGTTACTATGGCGTACTAGAAAAACAATTCCGCCGCTACTATAAATTAGCTGATAAGCAACGCGGCTCTACTGGTTTGAATTTACTGCAAATCCTGGAAAGCCGTTTGGACAACGTGGTCTATCGACTTGGCTTTGCCAGTACCCGTGCTGAAGCTCGTCAATTAGTCACCCATGGTGCTATTTTGGTTAATCAGCACGCGATCAACATTCCATCTTACTTAGTTAAGCCAGGCGATAGCATCACGGTACGTGAAGCAGCTAAAGCGCAATTGCGCATCAAAGCCGCACTGGAGCTTTCCAATCAACGTGCTGATGTTGCCTGGATTGAAGTCAATTCCAAAGATATGTCAGGCACTTATAAACGCCTGCCGGATGCATCAGAGTTGCCGCCAGAATTTAAAGTTAATCTTGTCGTTGAGCTTTATTCCAAGTAATTTCGAGGGTCATTTATGTCAGAATTATTAACGCCGCGCACCATACAAGTTGACGAAGTTAATCACAACACTTCTAAAATCGTGCTTGAACCGCTTGAGCGTGGTTTTGGTCACACGCTCGGTAATGCTTTGCGTCGTATTTTATTATCTTCCATGCAGGGTGCTGCCATTGTTGAAGTGCAAATTGATAACGTATTGCACGAATACAGCAGCATTGATGGTGTGATGGAAGATGTGATTGATATTTTATTAAACTTAAAAGATGTGGCTATCAAGCTTCATGAGCGCAATGAAGTCACTTTGACTTTGCACAAAAACAAAAAAGGCCCTGTGACCGCAGCTGATATTCAGCACGACGCACAAGTCGAAATTACCAATCCCGAACATGTCATCGCGCATTTAACCAAAGATGTTGATTTCAAAATGACTTTAAAAGTCATTAAAGGACGTGGCTATGTGCCTGCGATCAACCGTTTAAAAGAAGCAACCGGTAAACCCGTCGGCAAATTGCAATTAGATGCTTCTTTCAGTCCGGTACGCAAAGTAAGTTACCACGTTGAAAATACCCGTGTTGAAAATCGCACTGACTTGGATAAATTAATTATCGAATTGGAAACCAATGGTACCTTAGATCCGCAAGAAGCCATTCGCCAGTCGGCAACAATTTTGCAACAGCAATTATCAGCTTTCGTTGATTTAAGAGATTTAGCCAAACCTACCCGTCGCGATAAAGAAGATAGTTTTGATCCTTTATTATTGCGTCCGGTTGATGATTTAGAACTCACCGTGCGTGCTGCTAATTGCTTAAAAGCAGAAAACATTAATTTAATTGGCGACCTGGTTCAACGCACTGAACAAGATTTATTAAAAACGCCAAACTTGGGTAAGAAATCACTTACCGAAATTAAAATGGTATTGGCTACCCACAGTTTGTCCTTAGGGATGGTCATTAGAAACTGGCCAGGGCACCAATAAATCAATAAATAATGAACAAATAAAATCGCTTTTCTGATCATATATCAGAAATTTTAAAGGCGAAATAAAATTTAAGAGGCAATAAAAATGCGTCACCGTAATTCTGGCAGACAATTAAGCCGCAACTCCAGCCATCGCTATGCGATGTTGCGTAATATGGCTGCGTCATTGATTGAGTACGAACTCATTCAAACCACGTTGCCAAAAGCAAAAGAATTACGCCGTGTGATTGAGCCTTTAATTACATTGGCGAAAAATGATTCTGTTTCCAATCGCCGTCTTGCGTTTAACCGTTTACGCGACAAAGCAATTATCGGTAAATTGTTTACGCAAATTGGCCCTCGCTTTAAATCCCGTCCAGGTGGCTACATTCGCATCCTCAAATGCGGTTATCGCCCAGGTGATTCTGCACCGATGGCAGTGGTGGAATTTGTTGATAAGGCTGCTGATTAGAAAATTGTATTTTTAAATTTAATACAATCTTACTCTTACCCTACCAAATAACAGTGGTGATAAACTCTTGTCAGGAGATTGCCGCGTTCGCTGCGCTCCCTCGCAACGACAAAAAGGGTGATAATGATGTCTTTTGTTATTGCATCGCAGTTGCGGTAAGCGCAGTTATTGAATTACAAAAGACAGGCAGCAATCCCACACCTTTGTCATTGCGAGAGAAGCGCAGCGAACGCGGCAATCTCCTGATCTATCGTTGGCAATGCAGCCCGATAGAATAGACTTCATGCATAACCGGCGTCTTTTGCCGGCTGGCAGCGTTGTGTTGCTTGCTCGGTGCTCATTTACGGGGAATAAACTCCGCTCCTCGCTACGCAACACACCTTGCCAGCCAGCAAAATACTTGATTATGCAAGAAGTCTAATGCAGAAATTATGCAAGGACCGAATCATGCAAGAATTTTATCTCTACCTCGCAAGATTTTTATCTGCCTGCTGCATCTATTTATTTATCGCTAAAGCAAACATCTGGTTAGACAAAGTTGATAATACCTTACTCGTTTTCGGCTATCGATTTTTTATCTTACTCGCACCATTATTTTTTATGCTCACCAAAAGATGGCTACCAGCTTTTTCATTTGCAGTTGCGGCTCTAGGCGTCTTATGTTGGCTAAATCAATACAATCTAATTGGCACAATTTTATTTTCATCCGGTATCGCAGTTGGCAGTTATGCAATTAAATATTACGCAGTAAAAACGCCACAAGGCGCTGCCTATAACGCCATAATTTTTAATTTGGGTGTATTTCTTTCCGGATTATTAATCATTTTGCTCCCCCATAATAATTTTTTTCTAAAGTTGGGTTTCGTACTCATTTTGATTACACTGGCAAGTGCATTCCTAATTCGAGAACAATCAAAAAATTCCACGCAAAATAGCAAAGCTAATTTCTCATTTGCCGCACTAAAATCCTTCCGAGGAATCGCTTGGGCTATGGTTGGCTTAGTATGCGGCATCGAATTAATTGGCATGTTCTCAATTTTGCCGCAATATCTTATTTCACATTATAAAATCCTACCAAACTGGTACGGCTGGCTGATACAAATCAGCACGCTGACAATTGTTTTGTTTCAAAAGCCCATCATGAATTTAGTACAACGTTTTAACTTAAAACATAATTTGTATGTATTAACGATAAGTATGTTTATTGTTGCCTTTCCTGGAATATTTGCTTGTGAATATTTTTTAGGCGCTGCAATTTGGGTTTTTATGTTGACGCTATTTGAATGCGTTATTGCTTATCTCGATACCTTGAGCGTAAAAGAGGATGCGCTATTAGTGAAAGAATGTTTTGTCGGCATTGGTATGGCGCTGACTGTTTTTACTGCGCGGAGTTTTGCTCCGCTAAAAGCAGCTTTCGTGATGGGTGCCTTAGGTTTTTGCTTGATGCTGATCGCAATTCCTGTTTTGCTTATTAAGCGAATTAATTCGCTTGAAATTGAAAAAACGGCAGGATAAAGAAATCTATTTCAGTGAAATACTATTGCGAATGCAGGAATCTGTTTTTACAATTTCTTTAATTAATAAATCTGTAGCTGTGGCAATTACCTTATCATTTGGCTGAGCATCGCTTTTCGCTTGCGTGAAATAAACAGCTACTACGATAGGTGAGCATTTGGGTGGCCAGATTACGCCGATATCATTAGTCGTGCCGTAGCTACCACTACCAGTTTTATCTCCTACAATCCAATCTTTGGGTAAGCCAGCACGAATCCGGTAAGTACCAGTCGTATTGGCTTTAAGCCAGCTAACTAAATGCTCACGTTCTTTTACTTCTAATTCATCTCCAAGCACCAGACGCTGTAGGCTTGTTACCATTGCCTCAGGCGTGGTGGTATCACGCGGATCGTCCGGAGTCGCTGAATTTAAATCGGGCTCTAGGCGGTCTAGCCTAAACATGCTGTCACCGATACTGCGGGCAAAAGCGGTAACAGCACTTGGCCCCCCTAATTTTTTAATCAGCAGATTTGCCGCCGTATTATCGCTATAGCTAATACTCGCAGCGCATAAATCACCCACAGTCATTCCTTGTGTTAATTTCTTTTGAGTGATCGGCGAATAAGTAATGAGATCTTGATTTGAATAAGCTATTTTTTGTTCTAAGAGCTGTCTATCAGACATACTTCTTTTTAAAATGGCTGCGGCAACCATGAATTTCGATGTGCTGCAAAGTGGAAAGCGTTCAGTGGCGCGATATTGAAACTGTTTCCCATTGGCGGTATTGACGGCGCTGAGACCAATCCGGCCGCCAGACACAGCTTCTAGCGAAGCTAATTGTGCCTGCAAGCTTGTAGGGCTTTCGGATGAATGAATCGCAGCTGACCAAGGAGAAATAGCTAATAAAGTAATCAACAAAAAAAGTTTGAAAAATATAATACGCATAAGTTTTGACTATAATTTTTATTAAAATTGTTAATGCTAAAAATCCCTTGGAATTATATACCCGTTTTCCACAGGCTTGAGTTTCAGTGACTGATAATAGCTTATTGCGTTAGAGGCAGAAAGCAGTAGCAGCATCGATTCTGGTCCTACTTGTTCTTTCGTCAAACGAATCAACTCTTTTCCAATTCCCTGCCTTTGATGTGTCTTGGCAACAGCAAGATCAGACAGATAACAGCAATAATGTAAATCAGTTAGGGAGCGCGCCACGCCGACCAATTGCTGATCATCCCATGCGCTGATAACTAAATTAGAATGCTGATACATTAACTCAATCCGATTGCTATCATTTACAGGCCGATTAATTCCAGATGACAAATAAAGCCGTATGATATTCTGCACAGAGAGTTCTTGATTGATTTTGTAAATGATTTTGTTCATTCTCGTTTAACCGTTGTTAAATTTGCTTATTTATTCAATTTTAATATCCCGCCGCTTGCAGCGGGGTATTTTGTAAAAATTGCTACGTAAAATCATGTCAGATAAGGCAAGATAAATGGATTGTGAACAAATATCAATTTGATTCAAAACCATAGCTTAAGAGGGTTTCGCAATCTTGTGTTTAAACCAAGTAAATCAACTGATTAATATTTATGCCCATTTTCATTGCAAGATAGCACAGGCCACTTATTTTAATTGCGGGTATTGCGGCCTCAAAGAGGCCGCGTTATGATGAAAATGGTTAGGTATTTAATCTTAAAGAAATGTGAAGGAGAAAATCATGGCTAGAGGTGTTAATAAAGTTATTTTAATTGGCAATTTGGGCGCCGATCCTGAAGTTCGTTATACCCCCAGCGGCAGTGCCGTTGCCAATGTCACCGTCGCCACCAGTGAAACCTGGCGCGACAAACAAAGCGGTGAATTGCAAGACCGTACCGAATGGCACCGGATTGTGTTCTTTAACCGCCTGGCAGAAATTGTCGGCGAATATTTACGTAAAGGCTCTAAAGTTTACATCGAAGGCAGTTTACGTACCCGTAAATGGCAGGACAAAAGTGGCGTTGATCGCTACACCACAGAAATTATCGCCAATGAAATGCATATTCTGGACAGTCGCAATGGCGGCCAGCAAAATGCAGCTCATCACGATGATGCCAATGCTTCTGCAGCCGCTCCGGCAAAAAATAATGATTATCATGCCGAACACGCGCGCGATGCGAATTACGAAGACGATATTCCGTTTTAAATTTTTAGCTTCCTCCCGCCAATCCTCGCGGTCTTGACCGCGAGGATTGCAAATTTGATTTTTATCAATCATACTCTGCGCGTCTTAAATTAAGGTATGGACGCCTTAATTCACTTCCAACCCAAGGAGGGCCAGGATGGCTGCATTAGATATTTCAGCAAAAAACGCACAAGCCAATTCAATTATTGAAAGCGAAAATCCCTCAGCACAAAAAAATGCCGATTTAATGCTAATTAAAATGGCGGAAATCTTGCTTAATCAGGATTTGCCAATTGAGATTATTGCGGATTTGACGGGATTGCCGCTGGATAAAATTGCAACTTTAAAATAGAATCTATCAATTGTTATTTCAAAATTAAATTTACATTTTTTCAACCGCTTAATTGAATAATAAAATTATCAGCCGTTTTGTAACAATATGAGAAAAATAACTATAGGGCAGTTTGAAGTTGTATCTGACGAAAATAATAGAAGTTTAATAATTTCCTCCCGTATTTTATACAAATCAGAATTTGAGGATTTTTTTCAAAAAATAGATGAATATCTTCAATCTACAGCCATAAAAAGCGTGCTTTTAACATACGATTTAAATTCTCAGGAACCAGGTAAGGAATCAATTTTTTTAGCAAATTTCCTAAAAATAGAAGAGATGCTAAATAAAAATCAGGTTATTTTAGAATTTATTTTCTTGATGGATAATCAATCAACCTCGCACAATTTTTTTAATTTATCGCATATTAGAGGTGATGCAAGAAGTAAATCCATTTTGCAGCTAGCAATGGAAATATCTGAAATGGGAAAACCGTATAATGGTAATAGACCAAAATTATGAAATAAAAAATTAAATGATTTAATAGCGTTATTGTTCGTTAATTAATCAGTAAAACCCTTTAAAATCATCCGCAATTCTTCATCAGTAAATTTTTTGTTATCGATCTTTAAATAAATTCGGTTTTCTTTTTCTTCAATCACATATTCATAAACACATTTTTGATCACCCAATAATGCCTTCAGTTGCAATAACTTATTTGAAGATAAATCACTTAATTTAAATATTTTGGTGACCAGGTAAGGTGGTTCAGGCATAAAGATTGCAATTAATAACCAGCCCAGCGCAAGTGCCGCGCAAAAAATAAAAACACCGTTCATGCCAAAAAATTTAAAAATGATGCCGCCCACCAATCCGCCGATAAAAATCCCGAAAAATTGCGAAGTGGAGTAAATGCCAATCGCCGTGCCTCTCTGGTCGATAGCAGCAACTTTTGAAACGATCGAAGGCAGGCTGGATTCTAATGCAGTAAACGCCGTGAAGAATAAAGTCAATAAAATCCCGGCTGACCAAAAATTCAAATGTTCAAAATAAAGTGCAAAATAAAACTCAATGATAGCGAGCATACTGATCGAAATTAATAATACCATCTTTAATTGCCGTTTTTTTTCACCCAAAATAATTAATGGCGCCATTAAAATAAATGAAAATAATAAAACCGGCAGATAAAAAAACCATTGCCGGTCTTCAGCTAAATTAAGCAACGGCGGTACTAGCAATAAAGGCACGACAATAAATGTCGCCGTTAAAATCGCATGCAAAATAAAAACACCAAAGTTTAATGGTAAGAGTTTTTTAGATTTTATCAATTTTAAAAGCAATGCTGGCACGGCCTCGGTGTCGCGATGAAAAATCACATGCGGAATTTTTGGCACGACGTAAAGCATAAAAACAATACCAATCATGCCCAATACGGCAGTAATCCAAAATATTCCTGAGAGACCGAAATAAGTGTGAATTAACGGGCCAAACATCAATGACAAAGCAAATGATAAACCAATACTCATGCCAACCAGGCTCATGGCTTTGGTGCGATTTTCCACCTTGGTCAAATCGGCCACTGCTGCAATCAAAGTGCTGCCAACAGCGCCAGCGCCTTGCAAAGCGCGGCCTAAAATAATGCCATAAATATTGCTTGATAGCGCTGCAATTACACTGCCGAGAACAAACACCAACAGCCCGCCAATAATAATCGGTTTGCGCCCAATCCGGTCAGACCAAACTCCTAGCGGAATTTGGAATAGGGCTTGCGTTAATCCGTAAATGCCTAATGCGAAGCCGATTAAGCTTGGAGTTGCGCCAGGCAGTTCCACCGCGGATAAAGAGAATACCGGCAAAATCATAAACATGCCTAATAAACGGAAGGCGAAAATCAAACTCAATGCAATCACAGCACGGTATTCATGGCGATAAAGTTTTTCAACTGGCATATTCTTTCCTTAAACAGGGCTTTTCTGCATAATACAAAATCACTTTTCCATAGACAAACAAACACATGCCAAATATCGTCATTCGCGGCGCCAAGACTCATAATTTAAAAAACATTGATCTCGAATTACCGCGCGATCAATTAATTGTGATCACCGGATTATCCGGCTCCGGTAAATCTTCATTGGCATTTGATACATTATATGCCGAAGGCCAACGCCGTTATGTTGAATCATTATCCGCATACGCGCGTCAATTTTTATCAATGATGCAAAAACCAGATGTCGAATCGATTGATGGTTTATCACCGGCAATTTCCATTGAACAAAAAACCGCGTCGCATAATCCGCGTTCCACTGTAGGCACTATTACCGAAATTTACGATTATTTACGATTATTATTTGCCCGAGTAGGACAACCGCATTGCCCGGAACATAATACTGTTTTAGAAGCGCAAACCGTGAGCCAAATGGTCGATATTTTAATGGCGCAAAAAGAAGGCACAAAATTAATGATTTTGGCGCCACTCGTTCAAGAAAGAAAAGGCGAGCATGTTGAAGTATTAGAAAAAATTCGCGCCCAAGGTTTTATTCGCGCCCGCATTGATGGTGCGATGACGGAATTAGAACAATTACCGAAATTAAATTTAAAACAAAAACATAGTATTGATGTCGTCGTTGATCGCGTTAAAATTCGTGCCGATGTGCAACAACGTCTGGCAGAATCGTTAGAAACCGCCATTGCCTTAACCGATGGTTTAGTACGAATTGCTTTTATCGACGAACCGAAAAAAGAAGAATTCATTTTTTCCGCGAAATTTGCTTGTCCGCTCTGTGGTTATAGTTTGCGTGAATTAGAGCCGCGTTTATTTTCATTTAATAATCCCGTTGGTGCTTGTTCGACTTGTGATGGTCTTGGCGTCAAACAATTTTTTGATATCGACAAAATTCTGGTCAATGAGGATTTAAGTTTGGCTGCTGGCGCCATTCGTGGTTGGGACCGTAATCATCATTATTACTATCAAACTTTAGTTTCACTTGCCAAACATTTTAAATTTGATTTAGATATACCTTTTAAACGCCTATCAAAAAAAGTCCGTGATTTAATTTTATATGGCTCGGATGAATTAATTAAATTCAGTTATCAAAACACTGAAGGCCGGAAAGTCATACGAACACATGAATTTGAAGGCATCATTCCCAACATGGAACGGCGTTATCGCGAAACCGAATCGGCATTAGTGCGCGAAGAATTAGCAAAATATTTAGCCGTTAAAAAATGCCCCGATTGCCAAGGAAGCAGACTTTGCCGCGAAGCACGTTTTGTTTTTATTGAAGAACATGCGTTGCCCACTTTAACCGCCTGGCCAATTTTAAAATCACGCGAATTTTTTTCACAATTAAAATTAAGTGGACGTCGCGGAGAAATCGCAGCAAGAATTTTAAAAGAGATTAATGACCGTTTAAAATTTTTAGTGCATGTTGGTTTAGATTATTTAACCTTAGATCGTTCCGCCGAAACACTTTCCGGTGGCGAAGCGCAACGCATTCGTTTAGCCAGCCAAGTCGGATCGGGTTTAGTTGGCGTGATGTATATTTTGGATGAACCTTCCATCGGCTTACATCAACGCGACAATGATCGCTTGCTCGACACGCTTAAAAACCTACGCGATTTAGGCAACACCGTTATCGTCGTCGAACACGACGAAGATGCAATCCGCTCTGCGGATCATATTATTGATATGGGAATTGGTGCGGGTGTGCATGGTGGTGCAGTAGTAGCAGAAGGATCGGTTGATGATGTGATGCAATCGAAACATTCGTTGACGGGAAAATATTTATCTGGTGTTTTGGAAATTGAAATTCCAAAACAACGTGGTAATTATAATCCCGAACGCGTTTTAAAATTAAATGGCGCCAGCTGCAATAATTTAAAAAATGTCAATGTCGAAATTCCGCTTGGTTTAATGACTTGCATTACTGGTGTTTCCGGTTCGGGAAAATCGAGTTTAATTAATGATACGTTATATCCATTAGCAGCAATTGAATTAAATGGCGCAGAAGTGATTACGCCTGGCCCTTATGAATCCATCGACGGCTTAGCTTATTTAGATAAAGTCGTTGCCATCGACCAAAGCCCCATTGGCAGAACCCCACGTTCCAATCCCGCCACTTACACCGGATTATTTACACCAATTCGCGAATTATTCGCGATGACGCCGGAAGCGCGCACACGTGGTTACACGCCCGGACGTTTCAGTTTTAATGTTTCCGGCGGACGATGTGAGGCTTGCGAAGGTGATGGCGTCATCAAAGTCGAAATGCATTTTTTAGCCGATATTTATGTGATGTGCGACGTTTGCCAAGGCAAACGTTACAATCGTGAAACGTTGGAAGTGCGTTATAAAGGAAAAAATATTTACGAAATATTGGAAATGACGGTAGAAGATGCGCGCCATTTTTTCGATGCAGTTCCGGTGATTGCGCGTAAATTACAAACATTAATTGATGTCGGATTAACTTACGTCAAATTAGGTCAAAGTGCTACCACCCTTTCCGGTGGCGAAGCGCAACGCGTGAAATTATCACGCGAATTATCGCGGCGTGATACCGGAAAAACTTTATATATTTTGGATGAGCCAACAACAGGATTACATTTTCACGATGTGAAACAGTTATTAAAAGTACTGCATCATCTGCGTGATCAAGGTAGTACAGTTGTTATCATCGAACATAATTTAGATGTGATTAAAACCGCCGATTGGATTATTGATTTAGGGCCAGAAGGCGGTGATCGAGGGGGCCAGGTAGTGGCCTTTGGCACGCCTGAAGACCTGGCCAAGCATCCTTCCTCTTTTACCGGCCACTATTTGAAGCAGATTTTGGTTAAATAGCCGAATACATATTCAGGCTCGCTCAAGCTAATTTAAGCTAAATTTAAGCTAGTTTTGGTTAAATAAAGATCAAAACAATAATAGCTCAAAGTAAAAATGCAAGAAAATAGCACAAAAGCCTTATATTTAGTAATTCAGCTCGATGCTTTGACTAAAGACTTCGATGAGGAAAATGTTGAAGTAATTCGACAGGCTAAGACGGTCGATGAATTTTTAAGTATTTTACTTGAAGCTAATCAAAGTTTTTTTGCATACATCAATGAAAAGAAAGCGGAAGGTTATACTCTCTATTTAGTAAGCGGGTTGCCGCGTTCCGATTTTTCCAGTGATTTGAGAGAATCACATAACGCATTAAGTGAGCCTGATACTCGAAAATTACCTACTCCTTCCTTTGTTATCTTGGCCGCATTGGCCAAAAAATTAGATGTAGAATTATTCGATCCTAACAGAAATGTATTAAAATTTTTCCCGAATTCACCAGAGGATGCAGAGGGGCTTTTAAAAAGCCAGCTGCCAATAGGGTTTAATAAACCTGTTGAAAGCTCGATGCCTAAATCAGAAACCCCTTCATGGGCAATTGGACAAATTAGAGGAAAAACAAATTTAAAATATCAAATTATTGGCTCAGGTCGCGCTGAAATTCAACAAGATGCAGGCAAAACTCCTTTGAATGCATTGAAATCAGAACCAGCAAAAATGACGCCAATCAAGGAACAGATGCAAAATTTAGGTGGTAATATTTTAAATGCTATAGGGCAGGCTGAGTTAACTACAGCAACAATATTTTTTTATGTAAATAATGAATCCAAAGCTGAACGCGAGCAATTAAAAGCTATTGAGACATTTTTTAGCATTGATGGCAAATTTAAATATAATTCCAAACAAATTGAAGTTCTAGTTTTGCAGCCAAATAAATTAGTCAGTTTTTCCAGCCAGGCTCCTTTATATGCTACGTCAAGCGACCCAAAATATCTACGAAAATCATTAGAAATAGATACACAATTGCTTATTGAGATTTTAAGGCGGGCGCCACAAGACACATTGTTTTTAAATAAACTCAAACAGTTGAATTGGTTAGGATTTGATCCTAAATCAAAAATATTCTCAAATTTATTTGGAAATTATTTTGATATATATAAAAGATTTTATATTCGTATAAAAACTGCTGCAAACGAGAAAATGGGTGTTAAGAAGACTGAGCCAGATCAGCTAATCAATGATATTGCTGGTCGTGTAAAAAGCATGTTTTTTTTCATTGAAGATGAAAATTTAAGAAAAAATGTTACGTATTTAATTGAATTTAATAAGATTGTTAGGGAAATTTATTTAGATGGCGGTGATTTGTTGGATGCTGTAATGAAGCTCGATTTTATTACCAAATATATTGGTAAGTTTAAAGAAACAGATCCTTATTTTGAGGAGATGGAGGCAGTAGAAATAAAAAAAGCAGCTTCAAGCTATCTAAAAAAAACACCGCCAGCAGATGAAAGAAAGCAATCAACCTCGGTAGCATCTGTGCCAATCCAGGTAACCGCAGCCTTTGATCTAAGTGATGAAACGTATCAAATTCTATTGCAAATTGGCAAAATTCTAGAATCTTCTGACGGGTTATTAAAAATTTTAAATAATGAAAAGGAAATTACTAATGAAAAGAAAATTGCTATAGATTTAGCATTGGACGATGACGATAAGCCTGATATGGAAGAAGATAAAGTGATAGATGGCAATAAAAAAAGTTATTTTTTGGGTGGTAGTAAAATAATAAAAAATAGTTTTTGGGGCGGTGAAAAAACAAAATTATTGTTAGAGCTAAAATCCAATATTGCTCTCATGCGAGAAGATGCAACTGGCGAAAGAATTTTAAAAGCAGTTGATTCAAAGAAAAAAGCAGAAGCAAGAAAACTACTATCGAATATAAAAGAAGGATTCCAAGCCTTAGACGACTATAAAGGTAAATTATATCCAGAACTCAGCCAGCAGGACACATTCGCGAATAAAAAATGATATGTAAAAGTTCAGACGTGATGCGACTCAATCACTGCTTCCCAGCAATTGTTAATTATTTTAGTTTTTCCCCAATGTTTTCACGCCACTCCATCATCTCATCCTCAAACCCAAAGTATTTCAAATTTTTAATCCGCGAAGGAAATAAAAATCCATTTAAATGATCAACCTCATGCTGCAACAATTTCGCATGAAATCCTGAAACTTCACGCTCAATTAAATTTCCACTCAAATCATAACCATGATAACGAATATTTTTATAACGCGTCACTAATCCGCGAATGCCAATTAAACTCAAACAACCTTCCCAATCTTCATAAGTTTCATCGTTCAAGAATTCAATTTCTGGATTAATTAAAACGGTATAAGGAACCGATTTTGCATGCGGGTAACGCGGATTAGCTTCAAAACCAAAAACGGTAACGCGCAATGGCACGCCAATTTGCGGTGCGGCGATGCCAACACCATTGTGTTTATGCATGGTATCTGTCAAATCAGTGACGAGATCTTCCAGTGCTTTTGTATTAAATGAATTGACTGGTTTTGATGCAGTGACCAAAGTTTCATTTCCAAAACGGAGTAATGTTTTAATTGCCATGATTTGTCTCACTTTATTTCTTCGAAATAACGAAAATTTCGATTTTATGTTTTATGATAACGCAACATTTAGAGTCTGTCTCATTCATGTCATCCCGCCAGGAAGGCGGGATTCAGCTGACCTGATAGTTCACTAGAACAATCTCCCTTGCTGGGATTTTTAAAAATATTCAAAAAATTCCCGATCAAATCATGGCCATGTTGCGTCAATACTGACTCAGGATGAAACTGTAAACCCACAGTAAAATGTTTTTTATGCGCAATTGCCATAATTTCACCATTTTCAGCGCGAGCAATAATTTCCAATTCTGCCGGAAAATTTTTTTCACTCACAATTAAAGAATGATAGCGGCCAACTTCCAGTGGATTAGGAGTATTATTAAAAATTCCATTTTCATTATGCCGAATTTTGCTGGCTTTACCATGTACTGGTTTTTCAGCGGGGACAACTTTCCCACCACAGGCTTGTGCAATTGCTTGGTGTCCCAAGCAAATTCCTAGCAAAGGAATTTTTCCCGAGAATTTCTTTATTAGATCCAACGAAATACCCGCTTCATTCGGCGTGCAAGGGCCAGGTGAAATAATAATATGTGAAGGGTTTAAATCAGCAATTTCTTCTAAAGAAATTTCATTGTTACGCTTGACTAAATAATCATGACCACATTCACTAACATAACGTGCCAAGTTGTAAACAAATGAATCGTAATTGTCGATTAATAAAATCATAAAATTTTTCGTAAAGCACTAGCTTTCACTAAAGTCTCTTCATATTCTTTATCCGGCTCAGAATCCGCCACAATTCCACCGCCTGCCTGAAACGTCAATCGATTATTTTTAATCGCAAAACTCCGTATCACAATCGATAAATCCATATCGCCATTAAAACCAATGTAACCAATACTGCCGCAATACGGGCCGCGCTGAGTAGGTTCAATTTCCGCAATAATTTCCATCGCGCGAATTTTCGGTGCGCCGGTAATTGATCCACCGGGAAAAGTTGCCATCAAAAGATCCACTGCGTCATATTCTGGTTTTAATTTTGCCGTCACCACGGAAACTAAATGATGCACGCTAGCATAGCTTTCTAATCCACAAAGCTTTTCCACTTTCACTGAATAATTTTCACAAACTTTCGATAAATCATTACGTAGCAAATCAACTATCATAATATTTTCCGCGCGATCTTTGCTGCTATTTAATAATTCATTAGCAAGACGCAAATCTTCGGCTGGATTTTTCCCACGCGGTCGCGTGCCTTTAATTGGACGCGTTTCGATTTTTCCAGCATGCAATTTCAAAAAACGCTCAGGCGAAGCTGATAAAATTTTGATTTCCTCATAATTTAAATAAGCTGAAAAAGGCGCAGGATTCAATCGACGCAAATCCTGATAAAGCAAAACCGTATCAAAACCTTGAGGTAAATCTGCTGAAAATCGCTGTGCAATATTCGCCTGAAAAATATCGCCTTGATAAATATAATTCTTCACCCGCTGAATATTTTTTTCATAATTTTTCTGCGAAAAATTTGCAGTAATCTCTGAGAGATTATGCTTGAAACTCCTAAGCTGAGGAATATTTGCTAACTGTCGCTTCAGCCATGTTGCGCGCGCCACCGCGCGCGCAATGCGATTACTTTCTTCTGTTTCAGGAAAACCTTGAGAAAATAACCAAACTTCTTTTTTTAAATTATCAATAGCAATACAAACATCATAAAATCCGATCATCATATCTGGAAATTGCATATCATCTTTATTTCGTGGCAATTTTTCTAAATGATGACAAAGATCATACGCAAAATAACCCAGTGCGCCGCCTTGAAAGGGGGGATAATCCGATAAAATTGGTGTTTGGTAATTCTTTAAATTTTCTTGCAAAATTAAAAATGGATTAGCTTGAAACGTTTTATCATTTAATTGCACAAAACCATTTTTACTCTGCAATTTCAAAAACGGATCGGCAGCAATAAAACTAAAACGTCCTGGCCCTCCAGGCAAGCTGGCGCTGTCTAAAAATACCGCCCAAGCTTCATCAGCAAAATGCGAAAAGATAGCTTCTGCCTTTTGGTAAGGTAGTTTTTCAATATAAGGCAAATTCATAGGGAAAGATGTTTGAAAAATTGGTCGGGGTGACAGGATTTGAACCTGCGACCCCTGCGTCCCGAAGGCGTTTAAAGCCATTTTTCAGCATATCCCCCTGTACCGCAGTGAACAACTAATTTGAACAAAAACC
This sequence comes from uncultured Gammaproteobacteria bacterium, assembly GCA_964441315.1. GTDB lineage: Bacteria > Pseudomonadota > Gammaproteobacteria > CAYTUN01 > CAYTUN01 > CAYTUN01. The sequence goes on from CAYTUN010000015.1 coordinate 29,759, forward strand.
CTTATAAATCAGGTGTTTTTAGATTTTATTTATTCACTGTTTGTCTATGAGGTATACTTTGCTGTACACTACAATTGGACTTACAGTGGACTTACGAAGGACTTAAAATAACCGAAATCACATACTTAAATTATGCAAGCAAAGTTAGGTATTCGTTTAATAAAATCTATTCAGCCCCAGGCAAAGCCTGTGGAGATTGTCGACAGTGACCTTAAAGGATTTCTGCTGCGTGTACAACCCAGTGGAATCATGACTTACTATTTTTCCTATCGCAATACCGCCGGCAAAAGGAAACGTTACCGGATTGGTAACCACCAGCATCTCTCTCCTGCCCAAGCCAGAGATATTGCTGAAAATATTGCGGCGAAAGTCGCCAGTGGCGAGGATGCTCAGGCAAATAAAAAGCAACACAAACTCGAAGAGGAGCAATCGCAATTAAAAACCCTTGGAAGCTTCCTAGAAAATAAGTACGCACCCTGGGTATTAACCCAGCGCAAGAATGGTCAAGGTACACTCAAACGTATTAAGTTCAATTTTGCTAAATTTATGTCTTATCCAATGGATGAAATTAGCCCATCATTATTGGAAGGATGGCGCAATGAGGCGATAAAATCCGGTAAAAAACCCGTCTCAATTAATCGCGATTTAATGGCTTTGAAAGCCATGTTGTCAAAAGCTATAGAATGGGATGTTGTAAATCTTCACCCATTAGCAAAATTGAAGCCTTTAAAAGTTGATCAACAGGGAAAAATCCGTTACTTGTTAGAGGCAGAAGAAAAACGGCTACGAGACGCTTTAGATGAACGTGAAAAACAGATACGGCTTGAGCGTACTAGTGCAAATGAATGGCGTCAGAAAAGAAATTACCCCTTGTATTCTCCTTTTGCTGAAACAGATTATGTCGACCATTTGAAGCCTATCGTATTACTTGCCATTAATACTGGCATGAGGAGAGGCGAAATATTCAATCTAACCTGGGAGAATATAGATTTTGACAATACTATTGTTACGGTGGAAGGTGCAATAGCAAAAAGTGGCAAGACACGCCATATTCCATTGAACGTTGAAGCGATCCAGGTGCTAAAAACCTGGAAGAATCAAGGTAGCAGCACAGGATTGCTTTTCCCTGGAAAAGATAAAGCACAATTAAATAATATTAAAAAAGCCTGGTGTAATCTGCTTACGCGTGCGGAGATCAAAGCTTTCCGTTTTCATGATCTCCGCCACCATTTTGCCAGCCGTTTGGTAATGGCCGGTGTAGATTTAAATACTGTTAGAGAATTACTAGGGCATTCCGATATTAAAATGACTTTGCGCTATGCGCATTTGGCACCAGAACATAAAGCAGCCGCAGTGGCAAAATTAGTGCGAGTATCAAATTAGATTTAAACTTAATTTAACGAGAATTATGAACAAACCACCTAGCGTGTGAGAAATGCGTCGTTCCTATCTCGAATATAAAGACCCTGCAAAACTGCAGCAGGTTGTTGCAGAAATTTCCTGGGGTCAGCACATGAAAATTGCTTTTGTCACAAAATATACTATAATTTGTGACAATGAAAACAGAATCAACGAGCATGACTAAAGTAAGAGAATATCTGGAGCAGCTTCCAGTAGGCGAACCTATCTCTACAAGTAGCTTACGTCGCCTTGCTTCAACCGATAATATTCGACAAATATTAAGCCGGCTGGTTAAAGCAGGTGATTTGCAAAGGGTAGCGCGTGGTGTATTCATCAAGCCCAAGTCCTTACCCAAAGTGGGTAATGCCCTGCCTTCGGCAACCGCCATTGCGAATACGCTGGCAAAATCAACCGGTGAGACCATTACCGTTCATGGAGCAGAAGCAGCCAGGCAGTTGAGACTGACCACCCAAGTACCCATGCAGTTAGTGTTCTATACCAGCGGCAATACGCGAACACTAAAAATTGCGCATCAAACCGTCAAGCTAATGCATGTTAATCCGAGCCGGTTAATCGCTGCTAATACAATGGCAGGTTTAGCCATTTCGGCCTTAAATTATTTAGGCCGTAAAAATGCCACGGTAGAAACCCTGAATCAAATTGCCAAGCGCATGCCAGCAGCTGAATTTGAAAAAATGCTTAACCTGGTAGAACAAATGCCAGCCTGGATGGCCAATCTTATTTATCACTATCAACACAAAAAGCAAGATGAGTAATTATTTTTTTGATTCACCATCAGAAGTTCAAGCAGCACTGATTAAGCAGGCTGGAATGCAATGGAATTTACCCGCGACTATTATCGAAAAAGATCTTTGGATTTGCTGGTTATTGGAAAAGTTATTTGCATTTGATCATAGTATGAAAATGGTATTTAAAGGTGGAACATCTTTGTCGAAAGTCTTTAACGTGATTGACCGCTTTTCGGAGGATTGTGATATTACTTTAGACTATCGAAACTTTGAAAGCGAATTAGATTTAAATAAAATTACTCGCAGCCAACTGGATAAAGTGAGCAAGCGGTTAAAAATCCAGCTAAAAGATTATACGTCAAATAAAATACTGCCTTATTTGAATCAGGAATTTACACAAGCTTTTCCCCAAAAAGCCCACAAAATTATTTTAAGCGAAGATGGTGAAAAGCTAGAATTCTACTATCCCAGCATTATCATTGAATCGCTTGGCTATTTAGATAATAATTTCAGAGATACTCAACAGGCTGGCGAGACCAGTTATATTCTGGATCATGTTTTAATTGAATTTGGTAATAGAAATACTACAGAGCCATATGAAAAACACCAGATTCACCCTTATTTATCGGCTGTCTTAAACGAAGATTCCTCTTTACCCAAACCAATCGTGCATGCTTTATCTCCCTTAAGAACCTTCTGGGAAAAAGCAACCTTAATACATGTGGAATGCCACCGCGAAAGATTGGCTGAAAGCCCAGAGCGATTATCCAGGCATTGGTACGATTTGCATCGCTTGTATCAATCAACATTTGGCGAAGAAGCATTAAAAAGCATGGCGATTTTAAAAGATGTTATCCAGCATAAAAAAGCATTTTTTAATGCCAGCTATGCGCACTATGACGATTGTTTGAAAGGAAAATTTATTCTGATACCCAAGAGCTCTAACTTAAGCAGCTTAGAAGCTGATTTTACGAAAATGGTTAAAGCAGGCATGTTTCAGGCAGAGCCATCGCCTTTTAAAATTATCTTGGAAGACTTAAAACTTCTAGAAAGCAAAATTAACCAAATATCATAGAGTGCAAAATTGATAAAAAAAATCTACCATCAAATAGTGAGGCAATTTGAATATAAAATTAATAATCTTTGGCAGCTTTATTACCGAATTAGATATATAGCATTTCCACTTGATTTATAATTTTGATAAAATAATCTCCTTGGTTAGG
>CAYTUN010000016.1:0-31149 GCA_964441315.1 uncultured Gammaproteobacteria bacterium
TCAGAACGTTTCAACTGCTTGCAATCTGCACCTGAAAATTTCCCATTCTCAAGTGTAAAAGGTATATAAAAGCTAAAACGCCTGTAACGCCATTGCAAGAATCGATTCCGCAGGAATCGTTTCACGAGTTTGTGTTGCAGCAATTTTTTTCGGATCGTAAATAATGAGACAACCCTCAGGAATATGATAAGCGCTGGTTCCGGCTTTTTCATCGATTGCTAAATTTTCCAAACCAAAGTCTTTTAAAGAAACTTTTTTACTATCATAACGAATATCAATCTCTGTCAAATGCAAATTATCCTGACCTAAATCAACAGCGAAAAAATTTTTATCCTGTCTAAACAAAAGTGGATTTTGATTGATGCTAAATTTAGAAAGCGATTGTTTAAATGAATCGATATATTTCTCATCAACCTCAAAATTAAACTGCGGAAACATCGCAGGTTTTTTTTGCCAGGCATCCGAGGGCACACCATGGGCGCGCATGAATTGATCTGGATCCCGCATATTTAATTGGCTATCGACTAAATGATTTTCAACCGCTGCCTGGCCCATACTGGACAATAGCCATAACTGATAGCCAGAATTTTTCTCACAAAAGTGCATTAAATCACGCAACATGTTTTCTGCTTCTCGCATGGCAAAATCAATCTCATCGCAATATTTAATTTTTTCATCTAGCGGCAAATTATAATTTGCATAATGCTCCGGATAACGCGCCGACCAAAAGCGATGCATGCTTGAAGCCACATGGTTTGTAAAAAATGTTGAAAAATCGGGTTTATATTTTTTAAGTAAATTTAAATACACATCGAAAGATAAAACTGACTGAAACGTCCGTCTGCGGCATTTGCGATATGAACGAATACGTTCATCGATAATTTGTTTGGCTACTTTGATATAAGTTTTGGTGCGAAAACCTAAATTTGGCAGTGCTTTAAGTAAATTCACTAATAACGTCTTTGGTACCGCAGTTGAAACATTACGCGCCGAAGCGCGCGCCATTTCCAGATTAAAAGTCTGAAAAGGCTTTATATTTTCTGGGAAAGTTTCATCATGGTTGGCAAATGCATCCGGTATATAAAATGCATAATTTTGACAATTTTTCGGGATTGCGCCAGTGTGAAAAGAACCAAATACACCCACGGATTTTCCACGAGTAGCTAAAATTTTCCAGATGGGTGGATAATTTTTGTCTAATGCATTTGTGTCCTGATTAATATCCAGCAAACCATGTTGCTTGCTTGAAACGCCGCGATGCACCGTCGGCCAGGTTACCCAAGGCGATAAGTGCTCAACATCGGGCGAAATCGTGATGAATTGCCGGCTTTTTTTTAATAATTGAGAAAAAGCGCCGTGGGGATGACGCTTAATATAATCATCCAGAATAAAATAAGGCACTTCGTTTAATTCAAAAAAAATAATTTTAGTTTGCATAGCTATACTATATTGTTTGTGATCGCTATACTCAAAACGGATAGGTTTTAGGTGTTATTGCGCCGAGTGATGCGTGAGATTGTCACGTTTTGATTGAGCAAAAGTGCAGGAATAGTCATTCTATTTCGAGCTTTTGCGATTGAAAAACGTGACAAGATCGCGCGTCAATCGGATGCAAGAACACCTAAAACCTATCCGTTTTGAGTATAGATTGGCGAATTTATTAATACCACTCATCTATCCCTGCTGTCTAAACAAATAATCCATAATCGCCATCCGCATCAACACACCATTTCTCACTTGCGTTAAAATTTTAGATTGCTTGCCATCCGCCACCTCAGAAGTAATTTCGATGCCTCGATTTATCGGGCCGGGATGCATGACAATTGCATTTTTACTGGCTAATTTTAATTTATCTGCATCAATTCCATACTGAACAAAATAATCCCGATCCGTCATCTGCATTTCTTTTTCAAGCCGTTCTTTTGGGATCCTTAAAGTGACAATCACATCAACATCTTTAAGACCTTGCTCGCAGTCGGTCAAACATTGCACATGTTTCGGATGAATTTGTGCTTCTGGCAACCATTCCTCCGGCGCAATCAGGCGAATATCCGCTGCTTCTAAACTCAACAACAAATGACACAGCGAATGCGCCACCCGCGAATGCATAATATCGCCGACAATGGCAATTTTTAATTTTTTCCAATCCGAAAAATTCTGTTGGATCGTCATCACATCAAGTAACGCTTGCGTCGGATGTTCATGGCAGCCATCACCGGCATTAATAATCGCTGCATTTTCCATTAAATTCGCGGCAATTTTTTGTGAAAATAAGTCTTCTTTATGACGAATCACAAATAAATTTGTTCCCATTGCGGCTAAATTAACAAACGTATCTAAATAACTTTCATTTTTATTTAAAGAAGATTGCCGCCAATCAAAATTAATCACTTTCGCCTGGATCTTTTTGGCAGCAATTTCAAATGAACAGCGAGTGCGCGTGCTATCTTCGGCAAAAAAAAGACAAACCGTTTTTTCTTGCCAATTCGGTAATTGACGATGCGACAAATATTGGTTTGCTGTTTTGATTAACTGCATAATGAAATCCGCATCTAAATCGCGGCAACTAAGCAGATGTTTTAACGCAGGGGTTCGCATAAATTAATCCTGTTGTTGCAGCCAGCTTTCTAAAATAATTTTTGCCGAAATGCTGTCAATCAAATCTTTAGTAAGCCCTTTATAACCTTTATTAGAAAAAATCCGGCTACGCGCTTCAACGGTGGAATAACGCTCATCCACTAAATGAACTTCTTTATTGAAGCGCTGTTTTAATTCTTCAGCAAAAATTTTGGTTTCTTCGGTAATCCATTGATCTAGACCCTGACGATCTAAAGGTAAGCCCAATATAAAAAATTCAGGGTGCCAAATTTCGACGAGAGCAGCAATTTTCTGCCATTTGATTTGCGGTTCCTTGGCACTGATTGAATCCAAAGGCTGCGCGGTACGCGTGATCAGTTGCCCCACCGCAACGCCGATATGCCGCGTGCCGTAATCAAACGCCAACACGGTTGCATCCAGCTTAGGCATGGCCGGTATCGCCCACTATGCTAGTAATATCGATGCCAACCTGCATAGCCGCCTGCTGCCATCGTTGAGCAAAAGGCGTTTCAAACATGACTTTGACACTGGCAGGAACAAGCAACCAATGGTCATCGACCAATTCCTGGTCTAACTGACTGGCTGCCCATCCAGAATAGCCCAAAAAAACTATCACGTTATCGAGTGAATCGCTTTCAGCCAGTTTCTCCAAGTCAGCGCGATTAGCAGAAATATGAATTTCGCTCTTTTCTTCCACCTGTGTCCGCTGTAACAAAAACACTTGATCACTAGCCACTGGTCCGCCTTTCAATACGGGCAGCTTTTTTGCACCCACGTTTTTAAATTTCACTCCCGCCAAATCACCAATGTCTGCCCAACTATAAGGTGAAGGTTTGTTAATCACCAGGCCCATGGCGCCTTCGGTATTATGTTGATAAACATAAAGCACCGTCCGGTGAAAATAAGAGTCATTGAGATAAGGCATTGCCACCAAAAATTGATTGGAAAAATTATTCATCTCTGCCATGGCTCGCGTACCCGTCAATTAAAGGCGGCATTATATACAAAACGCAATCAAATTGCGTTTAATTGATTGAGGGCAAATTTGGGGGGATATCGGTATAAGCCTTGCTTTAGGGTCTGTTTAGGTTTGCTTTTTCGTAGCAAAAAAAGCAAATGTAAGCAAACTCTAGCCTTTATTAATTTATAGTCCTTTTCAAATCCCGATAAAAGTTTTCATGCACACCTAAAGCTAATAATAATCGCTCTTTTGGCTTCCATTCATAAGCCAGTAAAAATTCCTGGTGGTTTATTTTAAACTTGTAAATAAATACTCCCGTTAGATCACCCTTTTTTTCTTCACCAATTTTAGGATCACTAATAATGGCTTGAATAGCCTGATTGACCTTTTCTTTATGGGATGAATGGAGCTTTTTGTAAGCTCTTTTAAAAGCGGGCATTTGGTGAATAGTTATATCGGACACATTACTTACTCTTCAAATTTAAAAGGCTCTGCGAGTGAACGGTCCTGGTTCTTTGAAATTAATACATCTTTTATAAATTCAATAGGTAAATCGGGATTATCTAAAGCACATTTTCCTATTATTGCCCAATATTCGATTTGATGAGGAATAGAACGACATTCAGCACCCGCGGTTTTCTTTGCTTCGTTGTAAATGGATTCATTAATTCGGATAGGAACGCCCATAAATGCCTCAAAAAGTATCTACAAAAAGTATCTATTTGTTACATTTGTAGTATAGCAGATTTGAATTACCCCAACCACTCCGCCAAAACAGCGTCAAGCTGTTTTAATGTAATGGGCTTCCTCAAAACTTGATTAATACCTGCCGCAAAACAAACCTGCTCATTTATATCCATCGCTGTGACGGCAATAATCGGCAACTCCTGCAAATCGTCCATCGCGCGAATATGCCGAGCCAACTCAATACCATTTAGGTGAGGTAATCGGATATCGGTCAGAATTAATTGATAGGCCGTCAAATTGTGGCCCAAAGCAGACAGGCCATCATCAGTGACATCGAATTGATAACCTAAATGATTTAAAAAACTGGTGATTACTAACTGCGTAAATGCAACATCTTCAACTACTAAAATCTTTTGACCATAATGGCAGAATTTTACCTGCCATTCACTTTTCCTTAAATGTGGTTGCAGCATACAGCTAAGCCTTTTCCCATTTTTATTTTAATTGAGCGCCATGAGTAAATCCTTTTCGCTGCTGCACAAACCTGAGTGTGATGGGTATAGTTATTATTATTTTTCCAGCACACTCAGGTTTGTGCAGGTCGAATAGATTTTTTCACAAGCCAGTATGAAGCCATAGAAAAATACAGATTGGAATGGAATAAAAATCGAATGTTTATTCTCAACAAACTTTACTAGTAAAAAGTAGGAGTAAAATCTGAAAGCTGCGAGTCCGCGTTGGTTTTTAATTGCGAATGAGAGACTTAATCCAAGGCGTTAAGCCAAACAAAACGCCAGCAATGATCAGCATAATGAAAGAAATTTTCATAAAAGCCATGCTATAAATTGAGCTACTGATAAGCGGATTTAAGTCTGCTTGATGGCTGCTGAGTTTAGCGACATAGCCGCTTAGGTAGCCGCCGAAGGCGATGAAGAGGTACCAAGTACCGATTAAAGTTCCTTGCAAATTCGCTGGTGCAAATTGGCTGGCAGCTGATAACATCACCGGCACAAGACAAACCTCGCCTATTCCCAAAGCTAAATTAGCCAAAATGATCCAAATAATTGGGAAGTAGCCATGAAAATTCAATTTACTGGTCAAAGCAGCTAATGCAAAAAATACAAAAGCCATACTGACAAAAATCAAACTCAACCCTAATTTAGTGGGTAGCGCTGGCTCTTTATGATGAACTGCTAAATAATGCCATATTGAAGTGATGAAGGGCGCCACAATAATCACGGCCAATGGATAAAGTGAAGTAAACATAATCGTAGGAATATCAAAACCGAAAATCGTGCGATCAATATTACGCTGAATAAATAAATTAATTGAACTACCAACCTGTAAACTTGCTGCGAAAAAACACATACCAAAAAAACACATAATTAATAATGCTAGTAATCGATTGCGCTCTAGCTTTTCACGCTTAAAATTAGCAATCATTAACCAGATGAGTATGCCCGCTGTAAAAATTAATAAAAAGTTATCCAATAGTAATGGATATAAAAGCATGAGATTAGCCACAAAAATGGCAGCAATAATTAGAAAATAACCCAAAAATATTTTTTTGAAATTGGATCGCGTTTCTAGCAATTGAATAATGTGGCGTTTTCTAACAAGAAAGGCCGTCCAGCCAATAAATAACAAAATAGCGCTCACAACATAGCTGTACTGATAGCCCCAATGTTTCATAAACCCATAAACAAAAGGGCTAACCGTAGCGCCAATATTCATTCCTAAATAAAATAACGTAAAACCCTTGCCAACATTCTCAGCATTCGCACCACTGTACATCTTACCAACTAGACTAGCTGTATTAGGTTTGTATAACCCTGTCCCACAAGCTGTTAATGCCAGCCCTACATAAAAACTATTAATTTTAGGTATTGCCATTAAAATGTTACCCAAAATTAGCAAAACTCCCCCAATAATTAATGATTGCTTGATTCCCAACAGCCGATCTGCCAATACTCCACCGAGCACAGGCAGTGCATAACTAAAAGCTGCATAAGCACCATATAAAAAATAGCTTTTGTTATCATTTAGGAAAAATTGCGTTGTGAGATATAGCACCAACAAAGTCTGGCCGCCATAGTAACTAAAGCGCTCGCAAAGTTCGTTGAAGGTGATGACATAAAAACCTGTTGGTTTTTTTAGATGTGTTTTGTACATAATAGCTTCAATAAAAAAAATTGAGTAATTGTAGTTTATTTATTCTCATAATATATAAAAAAATTATAATTCATTTTTGGAAATCACACCCACAATGAATAGATACAAAGCGTTCAACAGCAAACCATACGCCTATTGGATAAATAATGATATCGTCAGTTATTATGAAAATATTCCTATTGAAGTGTTTCGTGATTTAGCAATTCAAGGCGGATTTGAAGACGGCTGTGATATAGATTTAGTTTATCCGTATATAGCAAACACAAATTCAATTGTTGACATCGGTTCAGCCTATGGCCGCGTTATAAGAAATTTACTAAAAAAAGGCTATAATGGCAAGATAATCGCCATTGAACGTAGCCAGAATTTCTATAATTATTTAAAAAATAATTATTCCGGAAAAATAGAAATTATTAACACGGGCATAGAAAACATAAAATTCAAAAATAAAGTTGACGCAATTTTATGGATGTGGTCTGGCATTAATGATTTTTCCAAGAATGAACAATTGCCTATATTACATCTTGTATCTAGTTGGTTAAAACCCGATGGTATTTTAATTTTAGAGACTCTTTTACATACGTTAAAACCCAAAAATGCTTCAATAGACAGCGAAAAACATTTTATAATTTTATCCGAATATGGAACTATTTATAGCTATAAAACATCAAGTGATGAGATTGAAAGCTATGGGGAAAAACTTGGATTTAATTATATAAAGCACATTGATTATGAAACATCAACACAACGCCAGCGTATCTTGCATATTTTAAGCCGAAAACCTATTTAGCTTTAGCAGATATGCGAATGCATCCCCTAATAAAAGGACTATTTGCAGGAAAATTATTATTTGTACCGATAGCCGCCTGTAAAAAAGCTGGATCTTCTATCGGAACATCCTTGCTTGAACGAATTCCTGTGTGTTTTTCGGCATTAGTATGAAAAAAATCGTATTGCACTTTTTCATACAAATTATAAATCAAAGTGCCATTTACATTTAGTTTACCGGAATATATATCAACTAAATATTTTTTTAAGAGTTGTTGAATTTCATATATGTCATTTAGTTTAGTAGAAATTTCGCGCGATCTCGGAGCGAACTCCGCCATAGCAGGATATTGTAGAGAATAATAAATAGGCCGAGGATTCTCCAAAGAAAAAAAGTATGGTTGCATTATAACTGGCACATAATTTTCAAGCTGGTAAACTGTTGTAAAAATTTCTTGTAATTTATGAATAGGGGCAACAACGTTATCCAATGCGGGCGCAAATCCAGGGAGCGCACCAATACCTATTGCTATCTGGTGTTTTACAACATCAGCAAAATAAGGGTTGGGTTTGATATGCCGTTGCCAGCGGATTAGCGAAAAAACCAAATCCCAAATGAACTGATTGCGAAAAAATTCGCTGCCTTCCCAGGCTTTTTCTAATAAATACAATTTAAAACCAGACCATTGTTTATCATTTAATCTTTCAAACCATTTATTAGAAAAAAAAAGCAGCCTCGCCTCCCAATTCTCATTAAAAGCAGAATGATTCGCCAACTCTTTAAAAAGCTTCCAATGGTCTAATAATGAAGTAGGTTTTTCGGTCTGTATGTGAAATGCTCTTCGCAGTTTATTATAACCAGCTGCTTCAGAAATTTTAGGCAACATAAAAATAGAACGCGCTCCAGCTGTCATATCCCAAATAAAAACCGGATGCTGTGCAATTTGTGGATTCAAAATTCGCCATGTGCCAAATATCCTGCCAGGAGTTAATAATCCATAAAAGGGGATTGTGGAATTTTCATGAACTATAAAAATTTCCGTAGTATTGTGTAAAGCAAGAGTAACTGGATTAGAGTTAAGATTATAACTAAGCTTTTCCCGCACGTTTTTCGGAATTTCGTCGCTTGTAATTATTTTTAAAAAACCTTCCTTGTTTGGCACATATAAACTTCCATTTTTCAAAATCTCACTACCAAACGGATACGAAGCTTTAAATAGCGTATATTCGCTACTGGGGCTGATTTCATCAATAATCGAAGCTAACTCCGGATTCTTACTAAATACCTCACCCCTAACATCCTTCCACTCCAGCTCTTCAAGTGTCGCTTTTCGATTGGCTGCCATTATTAACTTCCTCTGTTCCTAATTTAAAAATGAAAGCTGTTTAAGCTGGTAATGGCTAACCCAAAAAAGATAGAAAAAGTGAGACAATTTCCGATGGTTTCATCGGCTTGGTTAATACCGCATTGATGCCAGCAGCTAAACATTGTTGCTTTATGTCTCTAGTACTATCAGTAGTTAATGCAATAATCAATACAGGGTTTTTTGTAAGAATAGTATTATGGGTTTCTAGCCTGCGTATCTCGGTTGCCAACTCAATGCCTGTCATCGGCATGTGAATGTCTGTAATGATCGCGCCGTAACGCCTTTTTTGAAATAAAGCCAATGCTTCATGGCCACTGCTCGCTGAGTCTACGCAATAGCCTAATGCTTGTAAAATTTTACCATTTGCTAACCTGATAAAAGGATCATCATCGGCAATTAAAACCGGCAATCGCGCAGTTTTGGGTTGATGTTTGGTCGTTGCTGAATTATCTAATGCAGACACTAAAAAACTAGATTTAAAGGAATAATGCGTATTTATCATGGCTTCCTCCACGTAATCATTTGGCCCAATGTCCAAGACAAACAAAAAGTCTTGCTATTGGCTGCCAATCCTTGCTTCTTTTTCTGATTATTCGCCTAAACAGGCTTTCTAAAGCACTTTAATAGAAAGCCACAATCAGGCTAAGGTTGGAACATCATTAAAGTTTGACGTTTATAGGGGGTAAAGTTTACTGGTAAAAAAATGGAGTAAAGACCGTGTTGTATTAGAGTGCTTGAGTTTTTCGAACCAGTCGAAAATTTCGACCAGTTTGTTTCTATCTTGGTTGTTAAGCTCAAACAAATAGCTTATCGGAAACTTTTCTGGATTATTTTTAACAGCTTCATTTGTAAATTTTTGACTCTTCGATTAACTCCCGCTAGTCTATCTGGCTACCACGAAATTGCTGGAGAAATCGATGGAAGTTCAAGCCTTGAAAATCCACAGACAGCTATCTGCAAAAACATTAGTGCAACAAGCTTTAGCTAAACAAGAAGGTGCTTTGGCTAATAATGGCGCCTTGGCCACTCAGACAGGTAAACGTACGGGTCGTTCGCCGAAAGACCGCTTTATTGTGAAAGACGAAATCACTGAAAATACCGTTGCCTGGGGTGCTATCAACCAGCCGCTTTCGCCAGAAATTTTTAACCGTCTTTGGGACAAAGCGCTGAATTACATTAAAGATAAGGAAATTTACGTATCTGATTTTACCGTGGGCGCTGACCCCACGCATGCGGTCAGCGTTCAAGTCATCACTGAATTAGCCTGGCATCATTTATTTACTCAACATTTATTCATCCGCAGCAAAACCGATTGCCCCGAAAATCGGCGTTGGACCATTTTGTCTCTACCTGGTTTAAGAACGGATCCTGCCACCGATGGCACCGTGAGCGACGGCATCGTGATTTTAAATTTCTCCAAACGCGTTGTCTTGCTATGCGGCATGCGCTATGCCGGCGAAATGAAAAAAGCGATGTTTACCGTGATGAACTTTCTTTGCCCAACAGAAGGTGTTTTGCCGATGCACTGCTCAGCCAATGTCGGCAAAGATGGCGATACTGCACTATTTTTTGGCTTGTCTGGCACTGGCAAAACCACTTTATCCGCTGATCCGGAACGTTTTCTGATCGGTGATGATGAGCACGGCTGGAGCGAAAGCAGTGTGTTTAATTTTGAAGGTGGCTGTTATGCCAAATGTATCAATTTATCGCAAAAAAATGAACCGATGATTTGGGATGCAATCCGCGATACTGCGGTGATGGAAAATGTCGTTTTAAACACCGATGGCAGCCCTGATTACAATGATAGTTCTTTAACTGAAAATACCCGCGCTGCTTATCCTTTGGATTTCATCCAAAACCGCATCGTTGAAAACAAAGCTGGACTGCCTAAATGCGTGATCTTTTTAACTTGCGATTTATATGGCGTTTTACCGCCGATTGCTTTACTCACACGCGAACAAGCCGCCTATTATTTTTTAAGCGGCTACACTGCTTTGGTCGGCAGCACTGAAGTCGGCAGTGGTGGCGGTATCAAACAAACTTTCAGCACCTGCTTTGGCGCGCCTTTCTTTCCGCGTCCCGCTACCGAATATGCTGAATTATTAATGAAACGGATTGATCATGCGGGCTGTAAAGTTTATCTAGTGAATACCGGCTGGACTGGCGGCAGCTATGGCAAAGGTGGCAAGCGCTTTTCGATTCCGGTTACCCGCGCAGTGATTCATGCCATCCTTGACCACAAACTGGATCCAAATGACATGGAAATCATTCCGGGATTTAATTTGCGTGTGCCCAAAAAATTAGCCGGCGTCGAAGAAAAATTATTGCATCCCGAAAAAGGTTTCGCTGATAAAAATGAATATCAACGCGTTTGTAACGAATTAATCAGCGCATTTCAAACGAATTTTAAAAAATTCGATGTAGCGCAAAAAATTCGCGATGCCGGTCCAGAATTATTCAAAATCGAAACATACACTTAAAAGGAATTTATGTTATGAGCATCAACGATCAACGCATTGCATTTATCGGTTGCGGTAACATGGCAAAAAGCTTAATCGGCGGATTAGTTAAAGATGGACATGCGCCCAATAGTATTATTGCTTCCTCACCCAGCACCGATGATTTAAATTCCGCTGAAAAAATTTTTAATATTGTGACAACAGCTGATAATCGCGATTGCATAAAAGATGCAGCCATTATTGTTTTAGCAGTCAAACCACAAATATTAAAACAAGTGATAGAAGAAATTGCGGGTTATATTCAACCGCAGCAATTAATTTTATCGATTGCCGCCGCCATCTCCGAAAAAAATTTGCAACACTGGCTTGGCAATAAAAATCAACCGATCGTACGCGCGATGCCAAATATGGCCGCATTAATTAATTGCAGCGCTAGTCTTTTATATGCCAATCACTTTGTGAATGAAGAATTAAAAAGTTCTGCTGAATCATTAATGCGCGCTGTCGGCATGGTGCTCTGGGTAGAAAATGAAATCACACTCGATCAGATCACTGCCATCTCCGGCAGTGGCCCTGCCTATTTTTTCTATTTTATGGAACTCATGGCAGCCAAGGCAGAGCAATACGGATTAAATGCTGAAGCTGCAAGACTTATTGTCATACAAACCTGTTTAGGCAGCGCACGTCTAGCCTTGGAAAGCAGCAAAAATTTAAAAGAATTAAGAGAAAACGTGACTTCTCCTGGTGGTATTACGGAAGAAGTCTTGGCAGTATTTAAAGAACAAAACTTTGAAAAAATTTTTATGGATGCCCTCGAAGCTGGCAGAAAAAAATCTGAAATTTTAAACCGGATGCATGAAGAATGAATTTATTAGAACAAGCCAGTTCATTTTTAATTGATACAATTTTTGATATTTTTATTTTCATTTTGGCGCTGCGTTTGCTACTACAAATGGCGCATGCGGATTATTTTAATCCGGTAGTAAAAATGGTAATTAAATTAACGCAGTGGCTAGTGCGCCCATTTCAGTTTATTTTACCGCAAGTATTTAATATTGATCTTGCAATTATTTTCTCAATGATTTTAGTTGAAATCATCAATGTGCTATTGCTCAGTTCCATCATAGAAAATAACTGGCCAAATTGGGCGGGAGTCATATTATGGATTTTTGGCGATATTATTAATAAATTTTTATTATTGTGGTTTTATGCCACATTATTGCGCGCGATTTTAAGCTGGATTCTTCCTCATCAACATCATGTGCTCTCTACCGTCTTAATGCAATTAACCGAGCCACTCCTAAAACCGGTCAGAAAACTCGTGCCACATTTTCATGGCTTCGATTTTTCTCCTATCATCGTGCTAATTTTCTTACAGTTGCTACGCATTATTTTAGTTTTGCCATTAATAGAAACCGCAACTAAATTGGCGTATCAATAGGGCCTGTTTTACGAGCAGATGTAGTCACCAGTTGGCCTTCTCCCCTTGTGGGAGAAGGTGCCCGTTAGGGCGGATGAGGGGTAATCAAATAAAATTTTCATTATCTCTCAGTCATTTTCTACTAATGACAATAACGTATTTGAATAAATACTCCATGCCATCGGCAAAAAATTATCCATGCAATTTTTTACAGGATATAGCGACTCAAATCTTCATCCGTGACTAATTTTGCTAATTGTTTATCTACATAAGCCGCATCAATGGTAAATTTTTCACCGCTTCTGTCAGTTGCATGGAATGAAATTTCTTCTAACAAACGCTCTAAAACGGTATGCAAACGCCGCGCACCGATATTTTCTATACGTTCATTAATTTTGAAGGCAATTTCTGCAATTCGCTTAATACCATCATCGGTGAAATTTAATTCGAAACCTTCGGTATTTAATAACGCCATCGATTGTTTGATTAATGATGCATTAGGTTCCGTTAAAATCCGGCGAAAATCTTCAGCAGAAAGCGCTTTTAATTCGACGCGAATTGGCATACGACCTTGCAATTCAGGAATTAAATCGGATGGTTTAGAAACCTGAAAAGCGCCAGAGCCGATAAATAAGATATGATCGGTTTTTACCATGCCATATTTGGTATTGACGGTAGTGCCTTCAATAATCGGCAATAAATCGCGTTGCACGCCTTCGCGCGAAACGCTGCCACCGCGGCGGCTCATTTCATTTTCCACAATTTTGTCGAATTCATCGATAAAAACAATGCCATTTTGCTCGGCATTTTCTAAAGCTTTTTTACGCACTTCATCTTCATTAATTAATTTCGCTGCTTCTTCTTCCTGCAAAACTTTTAACGCGTCTTTGACTTTCAGTTTGCGCTTGCGGGTTTTTTCGCTGGAAAGATTTTGAAACATGCTTTGCAACTGACTGGTCATTTCTTCCATGCCAGGCGGCGCCATGATTTCGACGCCAATCGTGGCAGCCACTTCGATTTCAATTTCTTCTTCGTCTAATTCACCAGCATGCAATTGTTTGCGAAATAATTGCCGTGAAGCTTTGGGTTTCTCGCTGGCTTGGCCATCGACATCGCGACCAAAGGTGACTTTGGGAGATGGCACTAAAACATCCAATACGCGCTCTTCCGCTGCTTCAATCGCCAAACTTTTGACTTTGCTCATTTCTTGTTCGCGCATCATTTTGACAGAAATTTCTGTTAGCTCACGGATGATGGATTCGACATCGCGGCCAACATAACCGACTTCCGTATATTTAGTCGCTTCCACTTTATGAAATGGCGCATTGGCCAAGGAAGCCAAGCGGCGGGCAATTTCAGTTTTACCCACTCCGGTAGGGCCTATCATCAAAATATTTTTTGGCGTGATTTCCTTAGCAAGTTCAGGTGTAACATGCATCCGCCGCCAGCGGTTACGCAGGGCTATCGCAACAGCGCGCTTGGCTTCATCCTGGCCAATAATATAACGATCTAATTCGGCCACGGTTTCACGTGGGGTCATTACAGATTTCAAATCAACAACTTGGGCTGAATTGATAGCAGGCTTAACATTTAATTCTGGCATGGGTTTCTCGAGAATGGTTTTAGTTGATTTTCAGTTCTTCAATTGAAAATTGATGGTTGGTGAAAACACAGATGTCCGCTGTGATTGATAAAGCTTTTTCGACAATTTCCCTGGCGTTTAACTGGGTATTTTGTAACAAAGCGCGCGCGGCTGCCTGGGCAAAAGCGCCACCAGAGCCGATAGCCATTAGGCTATCCTCGGGATCGATAACATCCCCGTTACCCGTAATAATCAAAGAATCGGTTTTATCAGCAACTGCCAATAAAGCTTCAAGCCGTCGCAATAATTTATCGGTGCGCCAATCTTTGGCCAACTCCACTGCCGCACGTTTTAAATTACCTTGATGTTTTTGCATTTTGCCTTCAAATAATTCGAACAAAGTAAAGGCATCAGCCGTGCCACCTGCAAAACCCGCGATGACCTGATCATTATATAAACGCCGGACTTTACGCGCGTTGTTTTTCATAATCACCTGCTGGCCCATCGTCACCTGGCCATCGCCACCGATAACAACCTGGTCGCCGCGTCTGACTGAAAGTATCGTCGTACCGTGATATTGGTCCAAGTTTTTCTCCAAATTTTGTCAAGAGTTAATGGGGATATGGGGGACAAATCGCTGATTTCAAGATGAACCCACTTTGATGCAGCGGGAACCGCTGTATGCTGTATAATTGCCGCTATGAATGAAACCCAAAACATATTGCCTGTCCGTGCTATTAGCTTAATTGAACTCTTGCTAGTGCTGACCGTAATCGCCGCGATTACTTTAACCAGCATAAAACTTTATGTGAACGCGCGCGCCGAAGCAAAAGTAGCGCAAGTGGTGGCACAAACTAACAAATTGGCGGAAGCGAGCTATCGCTGGCTGGACTTGCAAAAACAAAGCGATTTTTGTGGTAGTGTAACTTATGTAAACAACTATCCTATTTGCACTAATCCCATTTCTAACCAAAAAATTTTAGACCAGGGGCTCGCCAAAAGTTCAGATTTTATTTCACCATGGGGCAAAATAGTTTTTGTTCAGGCAGCGGAAAGTAGTGGTGTTGGCATATACATTGTTTTTAATAATACAAATCCGAAGCTTTGCAATCTTTTGGTGAAAAGTCTAAAAGACAAAGTAATTAAAATTAAAGATATTCCGCAAATTGGTTGTGAAAACAGCCTGAGTTGGCAGGGTATACAGTTTTTCGCGAATTTCTGATGGCATTAACCAGGCCTTAAATTTCAATAGTATGTAGTTCGAGGCGAAATATTTGCTTAATTTTGATTCTTTTTTGCTTTAACCCCGGGTTCCTTTACTAAAACGCTGGAAATTTTATTGATTTCCAGCTTTTTTTGTACCGCTCTGGCGCTTTCTATTGAATCATAAGGCCCCAGGTTTAGTTGATAAACCAATCCATTTTGAAAATTGACTGTGCGCAAAACTGGGTTATAACCCATTAAAGTCAATTCTGCACGGATCTTATCTGCCATCGAAAAATCCTTAGTCGAGTTAATCTGCAAAATAAAAGAATCGCTGTTATTTACAAGATTAAGTGAAGTAGCAGTATTGGGTGTAGCATCTTTTTTCGTGGTGATTTCTTTTGTTGCACTCAAATCTTTCGGTTTTATGTTAGGTAATATCTGATAAAAATCGAATTCAACTGGTTTGTGTGATTGGCTCGCAACTGTTTTCTTGGCCTGATTATTGGAAAGATTTTTTTGTTGTTTTTGCCAATGCAGAAAACCAAAAGTAATTAATATACCCAAAATAATTCCAACCAGGACCCATAAAGTCAAAGTGGAATTTTTCGCTGCATTATTATTAGAAGTTAAACGCGCAGATTTTTTTCTGCGCGTTGCGTTTTTGGCCATAATTATTGCGTTTTAACGTCAGTGTTTGGAGCACTGCTGGGTGTCAATGCAGCTGGAGGTGTTAGCGGCGGTGCAGGTTGTGCTGCCGGCACAGGTGCAGGATTTGTGGGTGCTGCCGGCGTTATGGTTGAGCTGCTTTGAAATAATTGAATCGGTTTGTTATTCAATTCCACGTTGCCTTGATCAACTTTCAAATTAATTTGATATTGATCATTATTTTTTGTCAGCAAGTTTTTATCCAACAAACTTTGCAGATAATTTTTTGCACTCGTTTCAGCTGCTAGTTGTGGCACGCTCGCATTGCCTGTAGCTTGTGCCGTTTGGCTTCCCGCTTGCGAATACTGTAATGCCAGATATTCCACAAAAGGCGCTGGTAAAGTCGCTTCGAAATTCGCCGACAATTCTTTAAAGAAATTCATAAAAGATTGGTTAGCAACGCTTGGCACCTTAAAATTACCTTTTGCCGCCACATTGCCCCAAGGCAAGCTCAAATTAAATTCGCTCAGATTAAAACTGAATCCTTGCATTAATAATGCAATCACATCGCGATTCAACTTTAATTTATAGCCAATTTCACTAGCAGCATTGGAATTAAGCATTTCAATATCTTGCTTCACCGAAGCCAGCATGGCGCTATCCATGTCTTCCACCTGGAAAACCAGAGAATTTGGCCCATAAGATTTTTCATCATAAATATAATTAGCAGCAGATAAATTTAAATCATAACTAATTTTATTAGCATTGGCTGATTTCAAATCAATCAATAATTTTAATTGATTAATTGCAATCGGTTTATCATTAGCCGGCGCAATATTGACTCGCTCTACAGTAAGCAAACGCTTACCAAGCGATAAACCATTTTGAACATTTTTTAAATCCATGCTGTAGCGAATATTATTGGCGCTTTCAACAACATCCTGAGAACTTAAACTTATCATGTCAGCATGAATATCAGATTTAAACTCTTTAAATAATTCTGAGTATTTACCATCAATCGTCAAATTTTTAACCAGCAAGCTAAACGCCTGCTCATTGGTTGATTGATATTGCGCCAATTTCAATTGAAAACTACGGGAATCATCGAACGCTGCTTTGATTGTCGCATCCAATGGAATCGCGGGCTTTACAGCTTCTAAAACAGCAAATGCCTTACCAAATTCAACTCTGCTGCCCTCAGTCGTGCTGACCAGCATGATCGGGCCATGATAAATTTTCACCGCCATTTCAAAATTCAAAGGCGCTGTTGTCAATTGCATTTGCTGCCATTCTGCATTTAACGCGGGAATTGTCAGGGTCACATCAGCGGTCGATTTAAACCAGCCTTGCTGGTAATTATTCACTTTAATATCAACACCTTCAGCGCTAAGCCGCTGAATGGTATTTTCCTGTTCCTTTTTAATGCTGGCGCCAATCACATAAGGAATGATCAACACAGCCGCAATGATGACTAATAAAATAAATATCAATGAACCACTAAGCCATTTTTTCATGAGAGTCCCGTCGGTTAGAAAAATGTCAGTTATTGTACTCAGATACCAAATTCGAGGCAATCAGCTCATCAGCGGTTCCCGCTGATCAAAGTGGTTGTTGTGGCATTAAGCGATGTATGAAACTCGGTTTTTTTTTGAACCTTTTTTATGCATTTGAATCAGATATTGATAAAGTTATATTTCTTTTTTTCAGTGGGAAGCGCTGAATGAAAAACGGTAAGGTGAATGCCAGCAGAATGCCAGATAAAAGCACTAAACTGTAGCTAGCTTTAGAATGAAACAGAGTTTCACTGGGTGGTAGGAAACCGACTAAAATTGCGAACAAAGCGCTGCATCCGCCTAAAAGTGAGATAGCCCAAATGCTGATTTGTAAAAATTTCATATTTGCCGCGGTTTGACAGCCAACAAACATCCCACGGGTGGGGCTGATCATCCAGGAAGAAGCGCAACCTAAATTACCCAAAGTAATCAATATTAATAGCAATAAAAATAATCCTGAAATATGAAACGCATTACTGAAAATTTTAAAAGCGTCTAACAAACCGGAAACTAAATTAATTTGATTAGGACGAAAAAACGCCTAAAGATTTATTAGTTGTTTGCACCGTCCTGTTCCATTTTTAAATATTATTGATGAGCGAATTCCTAATCGATTATTTTCGTAGGGGGGATTAGCGAAGCGTAATCCACCGTTTAGCTTGCAGTACTACAATGCTTAACGGTGGATTACGCTTCGCTAATCCCCCCTACAAAAACATAGCCGGGTTTTGAAGCAGCGGGAACCGCTGCTTTACATCATTTCCGGATGCGCCACCCCAACCAAATTAAGACCATTAGCTAAAATTTCTTTAGTCGCAATAATTAAGCCTAGGCGCGCGAAACGTAAATCTTTTTCCTCTACTAAGAAAGTAGTGCTGTTGTAATAACGATGCAGCAAACTCGCTAATTCATATAAATACTGCACCAAAACTACCGGATCCAATTGCTCCGCACTATTTTTTAATGTGTCATCAAAACGATTCAGCTGACGAATTAATTCTGCTTCAGCAGTTTCATTCAGCAATGATAAATCGAGCGCATGCAAATCCAATTCACCAAACTTTTCCTGATGTTGTTTTAATACACTGCAAATTCGGGCGTAAGCATATTGAATATAATAAACCGGATTTTCCTGTTTTTTTGACTTAGCTAATTCCAAATCAAAATCCAAGGGCTGCTCAATACGCCGCATAATATAAAAATAACGCGCTGCATCTTTACCGACTTCATCGCGTAATTGTCTGAGCGTGATAAATTGGCCTTTGCGCGTCGACATCGGAATTTTTACTTCACCGCGATAAAGCGCTACTAATTGAATTAATGCAGTATGTAATTGCTGAACATTTTTACCAATGCTGCTCACAAAAGCGCGCATCCGCGCCACATAACCATGATGGTCTGCGCCATAAACATTCACAATATGCTCATAACCGCGCTGATATTTATTCCAATGATAGGCAATATCCGAAGCAAAATAAGTTAATTCGCGATTTTCGCGAATCAAAACGCGATCTTTGTCATCGCCAAATTCTGTACTTTTAAACCAGGTGGCGCCATCTTTTTCATAAGTTAAATGTTGCTGCTTTAAATAATCCAGGCATTCGGGAATCGCATTTTTGCTTAAGCTGCTTTCAGGAAAATATTGATCTACTTTAACGTCAAACTCTATTAAATCTTCTTTAATATCTGTAAGAATTGATTGCATGCCTGCGTCGAAAAAAGTTTTGAAATCTTCATTTAAAGTTTTTTTAGCGAGTGTAATCCAAGCATCAATCTCAGCATCCGCATCGGCAACTTTTTCAGGAAAAGAAATTTTATGATTAAATTTATCGCCCACTTGCGTTTTAATTTCTCGCGCAATATCGGTGATATATTCGCCTTGATATGCGGCTTCAGGCAAAGTGATTGTTTGATTGCATAATTCTAAATAACGCAACCAAACACTGGTTGCTAAAATATTCATTTGCCGGCCAGCATCATTTAAATAATATTCACGTAAAACCGAATACCCGCGCGTTGCTAAAATATTTGCCATACTGTCGCAATAAGCAGCCAACCGCCCATGCCCGACATGCAATGGGCCAGTAGGATTAGCGGAGACAATTTCAATATGCAATTTTTCATTATTAGCTGGCAAGTGAGCAAATTTCTCACGCAATTTTAAAATTTCATGAATAATTTCATATTGTGCATTTTGTGAAAGATAAAAATTAATAAATCCATTACCTGCCACCTCGACTTTTGCAATTTCCTTGGGCTTTTCTAAAAATTTTACAATTTTTTCCGCAATCATTTTCGGCGCAAGCTTTAAGGGTTTTGCTAATTGGAACGCGATATTACTAGCAAAATCACCATGCTGGCTGTCACGCGTGCGTTCGATAGAAATATTGATTTGAATGAAATCATCTGTATCAACGAGCAATGTTTTTACTGCTACTTCCAACAATGTTTTAATTTTTTCTTGAATTAACATATTGATGCCTTTTAAAAAATTTTGTTCCACAGAAAAGCATTTAACTTCACCCCTCATCCACCCTATCGGGCACCTTCTCCCGCAAGAGGAGAAGGACAACTGACGGATACATCTGCCAAACCAATAAGGTTAAATGCCACGAAATACGCTTCGTTATAAAAAGCCGATGAACTCTGACTCCCGCAAAAAAAAGCATCTCATTAAAGTTCCATAGCTTTTCCGTGCAAGGGTTATTTCATCGCAGCAAGGGTTACTTCATCGCAGCAAGGGTTATTTCATCTTAGCAAAGTTTATTTAATTGGCAGATGTTCATAAAGTTGTCCTTCTCCCCTTGCGGGAGAAGGTGCCCGATAGGGCGGATGAGGGGTGAATTTTCGATGCTCCCCACATCACCAGATTAATTTAGCAAGCAATATCAAAAAGTTCCTGCAATCAAATAATCCCAACATCACTTCTCCAGCTATACCTAAAACCTATCCGTTTTGGGTATAGTATGTGAGAAAATATCCAACATACTAACTTAATTAGCAAGCCAATCTCGCGGCAATAAAAAATAATTAGTAAGTTTTGCTTCAGCCGAACCGATCTCAGGTTGCCAGTGATAACGCCAATTGGCATAAGGCGGTAGCGAAATCAGAATTGATTCAATACGACCACCAAATTGCAAACCAAAACGTGTGCCACGATCATAAAGCAAATTAAATTCCACATACCGCCCGCGGCGGTATAATTGGAAATCACGTTCGCGTTGGCCATACACTCTGTTTTTTCGCCTTTGTAAAATTAAGAGATAAGCTTGTAAATAATGTGTGCCAACCGATTGAATAAATTTAAAGGTTTTTTCCAAACCTAATTCATTAAAATCATCAAAGAATAAACCACCAATCCCACGCGCTTCTTGACGATGCGGCAAAAAATAATATTCATCCGCCCATTTTTTAAATCGCGGATAAAGCGTCTCGCCAAACGGATCACAAGCAGCTTTAGCAGCTTGATGCCAACTAATGCAATCTTCTTCAAAACCATAATAAGGCGTTAAATCAAAACCACCGCCAAACCAAAAAACATCTTCGCCATTTTGTTGCTGCGCTTGAAAATAACGCAAATTAAAATGCGAGGTCGGCGCATATGGATTACGGGGGTGCACAATTACTGAAATACCGCTGGCAACAAAAGGACAATTCGCTAATTCCGGATGACGCTCCGTCGCAGCTAATGGCAAACGCTCGCCCGCAACATACGAAAAATTTACTCCGGCTTTTTCAATATGTTTGCCATTTTCCAAAGCAAAAGTTTTGCCTTCACCCAAAGCAGATTGCCAATTGTCACGCAGAAATTTGCCTTGTTCCTCTTCAATTTCGAGCGCATCTGCAATGTTTTTTTGCAATTGAATTAAATAATTTTTAATGTTTTCTAGCATATTTTTTATCAACAAACCCTAGGCATCCAAGACCCATGCAAGCCTTGCGGCACACGGCGCGGTAATTTAATTTTAGCAAGCGCTTTGCCGCTAAAACCATCGGCGGCTAGTATAACAAATTCGCTGGTATTTTCTTTTTTGTTATAAACAATTTGCATTCACTTCATAAGCAGGCCCCGCTTCCCATAAAGCTAAATATTGATTAGCGTGACGAATGATATGAATAAGTGCGCCATTTTTAATTGGGCCTGGGTCACCATCTTTACCAATTAATTTAGGACTGATCGGAAAAGGCATAGCAATGCCGCCATAAGTTGTTTTTTAATTGCTCGCTGACGCCACCAGTCAGGAAAACGTTGGGTAAATAAAATTGCACCAATAATTGGAGCATAAGAAATTATCTGATAGCCCCAACCAGTAAAATTCATAAAATATAAATGTAACGCAACTAAAATGGTGCTAATCAATAAGGCACCACCCCACACTATCGTAATAATTTGGTTCACACGAATAAAACCTTTCGTCTGCCAAACCGAAGGCGGAACTTGCTCACGCACATATTGCAGAGTAAAAGGTTTTCCAATCATTAATGAAAACCAAATAATGCTCGTCAAAGCAATATTCGATAAAATATTGGCATGATTATTAATCCAGGTATTTTTGAAAATCACAGTGCTAACCAAGAGAAAAACAAAAAAAATCAAACTTGCCCAACTTAAAATAAATTTTTTGCGCAAGGCACGAAAATCGACGACAAGCAAACTGATTAACGCAGCAATTACTGCAATCGTGTTTTGTTCTGCCGAATGGCCAATTAAAATGAAATAAATAACCCAAGGCAAAAAGCCGAATAAAATTTTAATCATTTTTTATCTCTTATTTTTTTAAGGCTAGCGATGGATTCGTGGCACCATTCAAGCCGCGCCGTCAATTCTTTAAAGCCGGAATTTAAAGTCAGCATCGGATAAATTAAATCCGGTTTTTTAGCATTCAATGGCGGCATAGCTTTTTGAATTGCTTTAAGCGTTTGTAATTCTTTTTCCAACTGATACGCTTCCGTCTGCAATTGCGCCATCAGCGCTTGTGTATCAGCTTCTTTGCCAAAAAAGATTTTTAAAAGCAATTCATCGCGCCGCACCGCCGACTGGTGCGGTTGGTTCAACCAAGCAGCCAATTGCTTTTTACCGACTTCAGTTAAAGCATATTTAATTTCACGTCTTTTAGATGATTGGGCCTTTTGCTCCAGCGGTTTAATCCACTTATTGCGCACCAGCTTTTGTAAGCTGGGATAAAGATTGCCGTAACTTTCCGACCAGAAATGATTGGTACTTTGCGCAATCGCCTTTTTAATGCCATAGCCTGACATTGGGCAAAGGCTTAGATGGCCGAGGATGGCGTATTGGGTGTGGTTGATTTTTGGCATGGTATGTTCTTAGCTATCTGAACAATATATCTAAAAGATATTAAAACATATTCTATTTGGCTGCGAGTTGTCAACCGCTAGTCACTGAATTTTTAGTAGAAATAGGAAGTTTGCGCATAATTCTAGCTGAGCGCCTTATAAAACCAGGAGTTTGGCTAAAGCCACTCCTACCAGGAAAAGAATTAAGTCAGCAAATTACTGATAATTAAGAATAGATACGTTTATTTTTTACTTTGCGCAATTAAATCTTCAATTAAAAGATGCAACATGGTAAAAGGAATGTCGCCTCCAGCTTTTTCTTTTTCTCGGAAATTAAATTTCGCGTTTTCGATGGCAATCTCTTCTCTCCCTTTTAGGCAGGAGTAAATTTCTCGAGTTTCTTTTTTTCTATAGTTTTTAATATATTTTTGCTTCTTCAGATGCGATTCAATTTCATCAGCACTTTGGAATGATTTAGTAGTTTTCTCAAAATGAAATAATATCCATAATTCAAAACAAGGCTCGCTGTTAGCCACATTAATTTTAACAGACTTATATTGGGGAGCTTGTTGGATTTTATTCAGCGTAGATTGATAATCCTTATGTTTATCTTTATCAATAACGCAATAAGCCTTATCACGATTAAAGTTTTTTTTATTTTTTGCCATTAAAACAAGTCCTTGATATTTGGCAATGCACCATAACGTCCACTTAAATAGCGCTTTTCAATTGCCTCATCTGCTCGTCCCTTAAATTCAGTTAAGGCAGTAAGGGTACTATTGCCATATTTGCCTTTATCCAACAGCCATATCTGGTTTCTATCGAGAAAATTCATTGCAGTAGTATCATGAGTGGTAAAAATCAATTGTGCGTTTTTTTTATTGATTTTTTTATTCATAAATAATGCAATTATTCCTTTTAATGCGTAAGGATGTAGGCTACGGCTTATTTCATCAATTATTAACGTGTAACCATGCTCGAGCACATCAAGTAGCGGTCCGGCTATTGTAAATAAGCGTTTAGTTCCTTCGGATTGTTTATTGAAATCTAGTAAATAATTTTCTCCTTCTTCCGTTAGATGATGAGTGAAAACTTCCCTCCTCTTTTTGCCTTGAAGGTTTTTGATAATTTCTTGTTTCGCCTCGTTTGGCATATCTTTAGGAAAGTTGATGTTATTTTCTGACCAAATTGATTCAGAAACAGAAATGTCTTCAAAGGGAGCAGCATCTAGCCATCGCATAAATTTGAGTATGGATTCTTTTTTACCATGTTGAATTTGATGAATGGTAAAACCAGCTGAAATGAGATCATTGGTTTGCAATACCTTGAAATATTTTTGTATCCACTCAAAAGGAGTTATGAATTCTTTTGAATTAAGCTTAACTGCTAGGGAAAAAAATAATACATTCGGCAGGGTATTTTCTTCCCAAATTTTTCCTTTTAGACCTTTTCTGATTTTGATGATACTTTGATTTTCATTTGTAGTTCGCTCAAACCACATCTGTGGTTTCTGTTTTTTAACGTTTTTAGGTGTAGCATAAAGCCACTCCTCATGTACTTTTTTTGCATCTACAGCAAAGCCATATTGAAAAAGGTAATCTTCCTGAATAAAAACAATTTCAAATTCTGATGGTTTATTGCACGTTTCTTTGGAAAATAAAAAAGGCGTGATATCAATGGGGTCGCCTTGTTGGCTTTCGCGAGCGGAATTGATGATCATGTCTTTAAAAAATTCCATCGCCAATATCAGGTTTGACTTGCCAGAACCATTGGGGCCATAGATAGCAGCTGTTTCGACTAATTCAGGAGCTGCCTTAAAAGGGGTTGGAAAAAATTCTTTTACGCGTGTGGAGTTGGGAACCATCGAAAGGGTTTGCTTTTCCTTGATCGAGCGAAAATTGGAGACGCTGAATTCAATGAGCATTGTATTTTACCGTTTAAAGTCAATTATTGTTATTTTTATGCATTTTAATACTTTAAATGGGTAATTTATAACAGTTTAATAGCGCATTTCAAGTTCGATGAGTGATTATAGTGATTTAATTGTCCTTGCGTTCCCTAATAAAAGCCTGTGTTAGAGAACTTACCAATTGATTAGTCCGCCTGCTGATGACAAGCCATGCAAGAATAAGAAGACTCAAACATGATGCGAGGCGCAGTTTTAGAATAGGTCTCTTTCGGCTGATTAAACACCGCGACATTATTTTTTGCTTGAGCGATGCGTTGCTCTAATACCGCACGATAAGGCCAGACCGAATAATTTTTAGCGAGTTTAGCATTTTGATAAATTTTAATCGCGGTTTGCCAATCGCCAGATTTGACTAGCATGTCGCCCATATTCAAGAAAAATCCTTCAAAATTAAAAGGTGCGATCCAGGAATTCCAACAAACGCGCGCTGGTCCTTGCTGGGTTTCTAAATGCATGTAAGGAGAATAATCGGGATTTTGGCGATCAATTTTTTGTCCAGCGCAAATATCTAGCGTTTTCCATTGCCATTCTAATCCGCGTTTAAAATTTTTATCGCTTGGCGGCAAAGTGGTCATCGGATAACCGGCGGTAAAATAATTAAATTGCGGCCAGGCACGAATAGCGCGTTTTAGGGTGAAATAACCGCGGGTTTGTTTGCGTTTATCGGCAAAAATTTGTCCTTCGGCTAATTGGGCTACGCCATAAAATCCGAGGAAACGTGGATCTGTTGGGTCGAGTTGAATCGCATCAGCAAAATATCTTTTTGCCAAAATCATTTGATTGATAATAGTTGGATCGGGTTTGTCCAAACGGGCGCTTTCGGCAATTAACCAAATATGCAAAAACCCTAAATGCGCAGCTAATTTTGGATCATTTGGATTTTCTAAATAAGCAGCGGTAAGTAAATAAATTGCCGCAGGAATTCCGTCATAATTTCCCTGATGCAATGTCGACCAAAAAGTTTGTTCGGCTTGTCGCGCTAATGCGGAATTTGAAGCAACTGCTTTTTTGGTAGGGGTTGTTTGTAGCGCAATTCGTTCGCAGCTGCTGATTGATAACGTCAAAATACAAAATAAAATAACTGCTTTTAGTCCTCTCATTACATTTACATCCTGTAATTGTTTCGCTTAACAACCTACCTCGCTCTAAATTTTATAGCACATGGCGATGTTTGACAAATGTCGCACAAAGTTCTATATTAAAACCATGGCATGGGAAAAACCACAATTTGAATTTTCTACAGATAAGAATCAGCAACTCATCCAGCAAAGGGGCATCAGCTTTGAGGAAGTGATAGCTGCTGTCGAATCTGACAATCTACTGGATATTTTGCCGCATAATAATCCAACAAAGTATCCTAACCAAGAAATTTATGTAGTTAACATAAATAATTATATTTGGTTAGTGCCATTTGTACGAAAAGATAAAAATACGGTTTTTTTAAAGACAGTTTTTCCGCATCGCAAAGCCACAAAATATTATTTAAGAGGGGAGAAAAATGGAAAAAAGAAAAGCTAAAAATTTAGACTTTCATTTAGATGCAGAGGAGCAAGAAATCACCGCGGCTCTTAATCAAGCCATTGATCGCAGCAAGTTGAGAAGTATAGCTGGCTTAAAAGAAGAAATTGCTTTTGCTAAAAAAGCTGCGGCTAATTTTCTGCGCAAAGATGAGCGAGTTACCTTACGTATTTCTAGTGTAGATTTGGAACGTTTAAAACAAAAAGCAGCTTATAAAGGCTTACCTTACCAAACTTTTATCGCCAGTGTTCTGCATGAATATGCAGCGGGGCATTTTGAAGAAGTTTAAACATTCTTAATCCCTAATAACTTTCCCACTAATCGCCTCACGGATCTTCGTCGGCCTGGCTTGATTTCCAAGCTCACCACGCATAATCAATTCAATTTCATTATTCGGAAAGTAATTTGAAACTTGCTCAGCCGTTTTCGCCGGCGACTGCTCCTGTGGATTAGCGCTAGTCGATACAATTGGCCTGCCATAAGCGGCAACTAATTCAGCAACCAAAGGATGCGCACTTTTTCTCAGCGCAATACTGCCATCATGGTTGCAAATCCAGAAAGGTGCTGCATGGCTGGCTGGAAAAACCCAGGTATTAGGGCCGGGCCAGGTTTTGAAAATCTCAAATAATTGCGCTTGCGCAATTGGCATCACCCAGTTAACGACACTGTCCCATTCATCAAACAGGCAAATAAAACCTTTGTGATGCGAGCGGCCTTTGAGATTAATCAGCTGAGCAACGGCGCGGTGTTGCGTTGCATCGACACTCAATCCATAAACTGCCTCTGTCGGCATCGCAATAATCTTGCCAGCGGCCAACGCTTTACAAGCTTGTTCAAGCTGATTCACTACTTTCTCCTGACAAGGGCGCGGTGTAACCGCAATCTTTTTGCGGGCAGACTTTTTCCGTGCCGCGCCGTTTAGTTGTTTTAATTGTCAAAATTGGCCATTGGCAATTCGGGCATGGCTCTTTCAAGGGTTCATTCCATAACGCATATTTGCAATCGGGATAGCGCTTACAACCATAAAACACTTTTTTATAACGCGACATGCGCTTGATCAATTTTGCCTGTTTACATTCCGGGCAATCCACCAAACTTTCTTCAGGCTGAGTTAGCGATTCAATATGTTTGCATTTTGGATAACCGCTGCAGCCAATGAATTTGCCATAGCGGCCATATTTATAAACCAGTTTTTGACCGCAATCCGGACAATCACGATCCAAGGCTTCTTCATCTTTAGCGTGCTGGTTTTCGCTTTCATCCAGTCCGCGCGTGTAATCGCATTCCGGATAACCAGTGCAACCATAAAAACGCCCGCGTTTGCCAAGGCGAATCAATAAAGGCTTGCCGCATTTCGGGCAAACTTCATCGGTTTTTTCTGAAGTCACATCACTTTTTTTGACATTTTCTTTAGTTTCGGTCACTAATTTAATAAAGGGCTGCCAAAAATGGCTCAACATCGGTATCCAATCCATTTTGCCATCGGCAACTGAATCCAATTCATTTTCCATATTGGCGGTGAAATCATAATCGACATATTGGGTAAAATACTGCGTTAAAAAGCGATTAACCACCCGAGCGACATCGGTCGGAAAAAAGCGTTTTTGATCGACTATCACGTATTCACGGTTTTTGAGCGTTGAAATAATACTGGCATAAGTCGATGGCCGGCCGATGCCATATTCTTCAAGCGCTTTCACCAGGCTCGCTTCAGTAAATCGGGGTGGTGGCTCGGTAAAATGTTGCTCTAAATTAAATTGGCTGACATCGACAATATCACCCGCTTTTAAAGGTGGTAGCAATTTATCACCGATTTCTTCCTTCGGCTGATCATCTTGGCCTTCTTCGTAAACTTTTAAAAAACCTGGGTCCGCAACAATCGAACCCGTCGCACGAAACTGGTTTTTCTCACCAGCGCTGAGCGTAACGCTCATCGTTTGAATCGTGGCGGAAATCATTTGACAAGCAACGGTGCGTTGCCAGATCAGACGATAGAGTTTTAATTGTTCTTCGCTGAGATAGGATTTCAAATCATCCGGCAACAAAGCGACATTGGTTGGACGAATCGCTTCGTGCGCTTCTTGCGCGTTTTTGGCTTTGGTTTGATAAACACGCGGGCTTTCAGGCAGCTGATCTGCATCATAATGCTTTTGAATAAATTCGCGGATCTGGCCAACGGCCTCCTGCGACAAAGTGACCGAATCGGTACGCATATAACTGATTAAACCGGTTGCGCCCTCGCCAATATCGATACCTTCATATAATTGCTGCGCAATCCGCATCGTGCGATCGGCGGTGAAGCCTAATTTGCGTGCAGCTTCTTGTTGTAAAGTCGAGGTAATAAAAGGTGCTGCTGGATTACGTTTGCGTTCTTTTTGTTCAACGCTGGTAACCGTTAATTTATTTTTACTGGCTTTCTTTAAAACAGCTTCGGCTTTTTTCGCATCCGCTTCATTAACAATCGAAAACTGCTCGAGCTTTTCGCCATTCAATACTATCAGGCGGGACTGAAACGGCTGCTTTTCAAAAACACTGTCCGCCGAAATTGTCCAATATTCCCGCGCCTGAAATGCTTCAATTTCCAGCTCACGTTCAACAATCAAACGCAACGCCGGACTCTGCACCCTTCCCGCTGAAAGACCAGGACGAACTTTGAACCAAAGCAAAGGCGACAAATTAAACCCAACCAGAAAATCGAGCGCACGTCGCGCCTGCTGCGCATTGACCAAATCCTGGGAGACATCACGCGGATGCGCGATAGCATCCAGTATCGCTTTTTTGGTAATTTCGTGAAAAACGACGCGTTGGGCAGGCTTATCTTTTAATAGCTTTTTTTCCACCATCAAATTTTTTAGGTGCCAGGAAATGGCTTCGCCTTCTCTATCCGGGTCAGTGGCAAGATAAAGGGCTTCGGCTTTTTTTAAAGCGCGCGCAATCGCATCGACGTGTTTTTTGTTCTTTTCCGTCGCTTGATAATTCATTGCAAAATTATTATTGGGATCTACCGAACCTTCTTTAGGCACGAGGTCAACGACATGACCATAAGACGCCAGTACGGTGTAATCTTTGCCGAGGTATTTTTCGATCGTTTTGGCTTTGGCGGGCGACTCAACGACAACAACATATTTGCTCATTTTTTTAATGCAGGCTGCCCAATTCTTGGCCCATGACGAGGCGTTCCATGCAAGCCAAGGCGGCTTCCTTTTCCGGTTGGTTAAACAAAACGACCATCGTGACCCATTTCACTTCCGCCGTACTGATATCATCGGTATCAAGGGCTAGCAGGCGGTCAATTACTAACTCGCGCGAATGCGGCGTCAAAACGCCCTTTTGTTCAAGGAACAAAAGAAAACTGCGGCATTCAACACTCAAGCGCTCACTTTCTTCAATGTTATAAACCCGCATTGAGGCGACTTCAGCTGTATAAGTCAATGCTGGGCCTAATTTATCTAAACCGTCCAGCCAATCAAAAGCCCGCTCAATATCAATTTGGTCAAAGCCCACATCGCGCAATTGCTTGTGGAGGAGGGCTTGATGCGCAGCATTGATGCGTTTTTCCTTATCGAGATGATTTTGAAGCAGATACATCAAAATTTGAATCATTGAAGTCATAAAATCCTACTGTATGCGGCGGTAATTTCCGGATTCGTTACGTATATATTGCCTGAGTTCCAAAGTCAATAAGCCTTCGGCCAGTTGGTCGATGGGCAGATGGCTGCGCCGCTGGATGATTTCAAGCGGTGTTTCGGTGTAATCAATATGGCTTAAAAGCGCTTTTAATGGCTTTTCTAATTTATCGGCTTGCGTCAAAGTCATCTTCGGTTGGCTTAATTCCAGTTCTTTACAAATATCACTCACTGATTCAGCCAGTGAAGCGCCCTGCTTCAATAAATGGTGGCAGCCTTTGGCAAACGGATTATTGATCGCCCCTGGAATAGCAAATACTTCACGCCCCTGCTCCAACGCAAACTTTGCTGTAATCAATGAGCCACTTTTAAGGCTCGCTTCAACGACAATCAGCGCGCGGCTAAGGCCGCTAATGATCCGGTTGCGTCGTGGGAAATTACCGGGTATCGGCGCCGTATTCAACGGAAATTCGCTGATAATGGCGCCATTTTCGCGAATTTTTTCAGCCAGTTTCGCATGTGAACTTGGATAAATTTTATTAATACCGGAACCCAAAACCGCTATCGTTTTGCCCGCTTTCAAAGCGCCTTGATGGCTGGCGCCATCAATCCCTAAGGCCAGACCACTGACAATGATGAACCCTGCCTTGGCTAAAGCTTCTGCCCATTCAAATGCCACTTCCTTGCCTTGAGGGGTGGCGTGACGGCTGCCAACCATCGCGATTGCATTTTCCTGCAAGCAGTCCAATTCGCCGTCGACGAATAAAAATGGTGGGGGGTCGGCAATTTCTTTAAGGAGCTTAGGATAGGCCAAATCGGTCGGCTTCAATAAGTCATGATTTTTTTCATCTGCCCATTTGAGTTGTTTTTCTACCGTTTCCCAATCAGGATTTTTCAGCGCCTGAATAGTTTTGTCCGGCAACTTAAGTTTTTCCAATTCTTTTGCTGGACTATTAAATAACTCCGACAAATCCGGCAGATGCGTAAGAATCGTATGATACCGTTCTGGGCCAATGCCTGGCGTTAACCAAAGGGCGAGTTGATATTGGTGTGAGTTTTTCATGCCAGCTAATTTAAAAAAATAATCTGAAATCGCAATACCGTAGTTGCTGCTTCGGTAATTTTTTTATGGAAAATAGATATCGGATCACCCTTCATCCGGCCCGTTGGGCCACCTTCTCCCGCAAGGGGAGAAGGGTCTCTTCAATGTTCAATAGCTTTTCGAAACAAATTTTATTTCACGGCATAGAAGTTTATTTGATTGGCAGATGTGCCTACAGTTGCCCTTCTCCCCTTGTGGGAGAAGGTGGCCCAACGGGCCGG
>CAYTUN010000017.1:0-31137 GCA_964441315.1 uncultured Gammaproteobacteria bacterium
CTTCTCCCCTTGCGGGAGAAGGTGCCCCAACGGGGCGGATGAGGGGTGATTTAAGGTGCTTCCAATACAAGGACGGTGACGGTTAAAACATTTGATTTTCTTTTCTTTCACCCCATGTAATGCCATAGTAAGAACCGGTTTAAGTTAGTTTAAGTAGCTGCAAAAGCAGCAAATCAAACGAACTCAAACTAGCTCTGAGACACAACTAAAACTTTAATAAACTTATGCCGCATTTCACCGACCTTGCTGACGCGATTATTTATGGTACCGCCGAGGATGTGGCTTTTTTGCTTGCGCAAAAAAAAGATGTAAATGAACCGGACCGGTATGGTTTTACGCCGTTGATTGAAGCCGCGGTGATGAATAAATCGGAAATTGCAGAATTATTGTTAAAGCAAGGCGCCAAAATTAACGAACCCGACATGGCTGGGAATACCGCTTTACACTGGGCGGTAGAAAACCAGAACATAAAATTTTGCCGTACGTTAATTAACCAAGGCGCCAATGTGAATGCCTACATGAAATGCGGCCAGCCGGTATTATTTAAACCATTGCTGCGCCAGCAAGCGGAATTAAAACATTTATTGTTATCCCATGGCGCAAACCAAAAATTTGCTCAAGATTATATTAATACCAAATTACTTGGCCACCGTTTTGAATTAAAAGGCCGTGCCTATATATTAGATCCAGAAAATAAATTTATCGAGATTCGCTACGAAGGTTTTATTCTGGAATTTACTTTAGCGATTATTGCTTCTTCATTAAAACAATTTAAAAATAATTTCGCCGCGCGCGAATTTCGTGATTATTTTAAATCATTAGCCGAAATTATTGAAAGCTATGAGAATGCAATGGATCTAATGCGCTACCAGCATTATCAGATTAAAATTGAAAATTATTCACAGCAAATTGATTCGCTTTTAAAAAAACCTTTATTACTACTGCCCGTTGCTTACGAAGGCCATGCAATTACTTTTATTAAATATAAAAATTTTTTAGTACTTTGTGATCGGGGTGAGCGTTCTAAAACATTTCCTAGCGTGAGTATTTATCAGATGCAAACGCCACAGCATTTCACGCCGGCAGTTATTAAACAATTGATTTATCAACGTCAAAATAAACTGAATATTAACGAAAAATTATTAGAGCTGGTTGCCGCCAAATTAGTTGCTGCTGTTCCTTTACCTTCACAACTCATTGGCAATTGCTCCTGGGCAAATGTAGAAGCCGCATTTCCCGCCATGCTGTGGCTATTAATGCAAGACCAACCGACATTTCATCATCAAGACGCAAGCCAAATTGCGATGGATTTATTTCACGAATGGCAAGAGTGGGACCATGATTTTGCCTTGCAACAATGCATTGACGCTATCCAGGATGCCTCCGCTGCGCGCAAAGCTTCAAAAATTGAAATTTTAGCTGCAATTTTGTTTCAAACCAGCGAAGATGACAACCCGCATCATCGCGCCCGTATCGCAAAAATCCTGCCTATTTTAAATGACCCCGATTATCGTTATATTTTAGACAGCTATAAAAAAGTTTATCTTTCCATGCGGCATTTAACGCCGCAGGCAAAGCGTTTGATGCAGATTTTAGATATTTACCAAAAATAGTTGAGAGAAAAGCAAATATGTTAAGGAAAAATTTATTTTTCATCATCATTTTAATGTTTTCATTGGCGGCATCTGCTGAAAATTCGCCAGTGGCCAACGAAAAAGAAAGCACGCTAAAAACCGCCATTCATGAAACCAAAGCTGCAATCGATCAACACCAGGCGTTAAGCACCGAACAAATAGATGAATTAAAAAAACAAAATCAAACATTGAAAGACCAACTATCAAAAATGCAGCAGCAATTGGATCAAACCCGAAGCGCTGTTATCGACAAAAACACCGCCATCATCGAGCAAAAATTGGCAGCCATCAATAAACAAGAAACAGCTGCACAAAAAAAACGCTATCAAATTGATTTGCATTTAGCTATTGCTTTAATGGTACTCGGCTTCCTGGTTTTAACTTTCATTTTCACCACCAACCGCAAAATCAAACTAGAACCACCCAAAGCACCCCAAAGCCCAATTAGCGCTGAAAGCGCTAATGAATTAGAAGAAGAATATGATTTCATGAATACCAAAGAAGCCTGGCCGGTAAAATTGGATTTAGCGCGCGCTTATATGGATATGCATGATTTTGAAAATGCCAAAATATTATTAAATGAAATTAAAAATTGCCCCGATAAAAAATTAATCAAGGAAGCTGATAAGCTTTTGAAAAAAATACCACTTGTTTAGCATGCGTATTGCCCTGATTTTAAGCTATTGCGGCAAAGCCTATTACGGCTGGCAAAAACAAGCCAATTGCCCATCTATTCAAGCAGAATTAGAGCAAGCTCTTTCTACCATCGCCAACGAACCCATTGAAGTTTTTGTCGCCGGCCGCACCGACAAAGGCGTTCACGCCATTCAACAAGTCCTGCATTTTGATACCACCCACGAACGATCACACTTCACCTGGATTGAAGGCACCAACGCATTACTACCCAAAGACATCCGAATATCCTCCGCGCATAATGTCGATGAAACCTTTCATGCGCGCTACAGCGCGCATAGTCGCAGTTATTTATACATTATCAATAATCATCGCCTGTCTTCAGCGTTTTTTTCCGATTTGCAGACGCAAATAAAATATCCATTGGCAGAAAATTTAATGCAACAAGCGGCCAATTATTTAATTGGCGAACAGGATTTTACGAGTTTTCGCGATAGCGAATGCCAGGCTAAATCCGCCTTTCGGCGGATCGAAGGTATTCGGATAGCACGGAGGGGTGATTGGGTTTTGGCGGAAATTACGGCGAATGCTTTTTTGCATCATATGGTGCGTAATATCATGGGAAGTTTGATTCAAGTGGGTGCAAAAGAAAAACCGGTTAAATGGATCGAAAGCGTTTTAAACGCACGTGATCGAAGACTTGCTGGTCCGACAGCGCCTGCTGCCGGCTTATATTTACTCAGTGTTAAATATCCCGCACAATACAACCTGCCTGAATCAGCGGTTCCCGCTGATCTTAATTATTTATTGGGACATCATGAGTTGGATAAAAAAAATCTTTCCGTCTAAGGTAAAAACTGCCGAAAAAAAAGGCGTGCCTGAAGGACTCTGGACAAAATGTCCAGCTTGTCATGCGGTTTTATATCGTTCGGAATTAGAACGCAATTTGGATGTTTGCCCGAAGTGTCAACATCATTTGCGTATCAATAGTCGCAAACGCCTGGCAATTTTTCTCGATGAAAATTCACAAGAAGAAATTGGTTCAGAAGTAGCGCCTAAAGATTTTCTACGTTTTCGTGATACCAAGCGTTATCGTGATCGCCTCCAAGCTGCGCAAAAAGCTGCCAATGAATTGGATGCCTTAATCGTTGTAAAAGCAAAATTACATCAAATGCCAGTCGTCGTTGCAGCATTTGATTTTAATTTTATCGGCGGCTCGATGGGCTCAGTGGTGGGTGAACGCTTTGTTCGCGGCGCCACACGCGCTTTGGAAGATAAAATCCCGTTTATCTGTTTTTCGATGAGTGGTGGAGCACGCATGCAAGAAGGTTTAACTTCGTTAATGCAAATGGCAAAAACGAGTGCAGTGCTCGCTAAATTATCGGATGCCGGCATTCCGTATATTTCGATTTTATTAGATCCAACCACTGGCGGTGTTTCTGCCAGTCTTGCGATGTTAGGCGATATTATTATTGCTGAACCCGGCGCATTGATTGGTTTCGCAGGCCCGCGCGTGATTCAACAAACGGTAAGACAAACTTTGCCAGAAGGTTTTCAACGCAGTGAATTTTTATTAGAACATGGCGCGATCGATATGATCGTTGACCGCCGTCAAATGCGCGAAAAAGTCGCCAGTATTATTGCTAAATTAACTCACCAAGCTCCCATCGCTAGCATATCTGATCAAGTCGAATGAATTTAAATCAATGGCTCAATTATATTGAATCACTGCATGATAAAGTGATTGATTATTCACTCGATCGCGTTTTAAAACTTGGGCAAATGCTTCAATTAACGCAATTTCCTGTTCCAGTCATTACTGTCACCGGTACCAATGGTAAAGGCAGCACCGTCGCATTTTTAGAATCGATTTACCGTCACGCTGGTTATCGCACTGCCAGTTATACATCGCCGCATTTAATTCGTTTTAACGAAAGAATAAAAATCAATAATCAGGAAATCGATGATAAAAATTTAATACTGGCATTCGAGCAAATTGAAAAATCACGCCAAAATTTAACCTTAAGTTTTTTTGAATTTA
This sequence comes from uncultured Gammaproteobacteria bacterium, assembly GCA_964441315.1. Lineage (GTDB taxonomy): Bacteria > Pseudomonadota > Gammaproteobacteria > CAYTUN01 > CAYTUN01 > CAYTUN01. Next base: position 4,309 of record CAYTUN010000017.1, read on the forward strand.
CGACGCTGGCTGCATTATGGTTGTTTAAAAATTTAGTCAAACCCGATGTGATTATTCTAGAAGTAGGGCTGGGCGGCCGTTTAGATGCCACAAATGTGGTCGATGCCGATATTGCTGTGATTACATCTATTGCCATTGATCATAGCGATTTACTCGGCAATACCCGCAGCCAAATAGCTTTTGAAAAAGCCGGTATAATGCGAACCAATAAAATCGCTATTTGTGGCGATATAAATCCACCAGAAACTTTAATCGATCATGCTATTGCGTTAAAAACACAATTATTATTTAAAAATAAAGATTTTTATTTAATTGAAAATAAATTAAAAAATAATTACTGGAATTGGCAGGGTAGAGAAGTGTGCTATGAAAATATCCCCCGCCCAAAACTACCGATAGAAAATGCTATGACTGCGTTAGCAGTCATCGAACGGTTACAAAATAAATTGCCTTGTTCATTGATTGCAATTCAAGCCGGCATTGCAAAAGCGTTTACTCATGGCAGATTGGAACGATTTTCATCGCCATTCAATTGCATTCTTGATGTGGCGCACAATCCAGAAGCAGCGAATTATTTAGCAAAAAAGTTACAGCAGCAGTCACCCGAAAAAAAACGGCTTGCCGTTTTTGGGATGATGCAGGACAAAGATATTGAAAATACGTTAAAACCATTAATTCCATTAATCAATCACTGGTTTCCTGTCACATTAGAAACACCACGTTCAGCGCCAGCGGAAACGCTGGCGAAAATATTGAAAGATTTAGGCGCAAAACAAATTACGATTTGCAAAAACCCTTTGGATGGTTGGAAAAAAGCGGGTCAAATTTATCAAGAAAATCATGAAATGGTTGTTTTTGGTTCATTTTACGCGGTGGCGCCGTTGTTGCAGGAATTAAAGCAGCATCTTAAAATCACTTAATTCATCAGCTGCTTTATCAGGTAAAACTTTATGCAACAAACTCGCGTTATTGGATTATTAGTGATTGTTTTAGTATTAATCACAGCGATTGGCTACATCATGTACCAGGCCCACAGCAATAAAAATGCCGAGCAGCCAGTAAAAATTGTCATTCAACAGCAGGATTTTGATCAAACCAAATTAATGATGGAAACACCACAAACCGCTGAACCAGCCGCGGCGAACCAATCCGATCCTACAGATGCTTCCGCATCTGATGATGCCGATACCACTGCAAAGCCGAACTCAAACAGCGCAGCAACGCAACCCATCGCAAGTAAGCCAAATAATTCAGGAAGCCCCGCATCACCCAACACGAATACCAGCCCGCAAGTCACCACGCCAGCTAAAGTGACAAGCACGCCCAAAACCACTGTTACACAACAAGCGCAAAATCCAACCACAAAACCCGATAGCAGCGCAGCTGCTAATGCTTCCACTCTCGCCTGGGCAGTACAAGTTGCCAGCCTAAGTGATGATAGCAATGCAAAAAAATTGATTAATCAATTAAAACAAGCTGGATTTGCAGTTTTTACCCGCCAGAAAACTACTAATGGCACCACCTTCACCCAAGTCTTTCTGGGTCCTGAATTAGATAAAGACAAGGCTGAGGATTTAGTTAATCAACTGAAAGATAAATTTAAAATGAATGGGGTGGTGGTGAAATATCAGCCTTGAGTTTGGGTGGTTGCTTGCGATAAAAAAACGCATCAAATAATTCCTTTTCTTTAAACTGAATCATATCGTGAAAGTCAAAGATAGTGACACGTAATCATGCTTCTATTAGAGTGTATTTCCTGGTGCGGGGCTTTTGTATATCTTATCGCAGAAATTGTCTATATTAACGACGCATTCTTCTGCTGATCCCGCTTTTTCACTTTTAGCTGTACTTAATTGAACACTACCAATCGCGTCTTGTAGTTCTTTATTAGCAATGAATGCTTTTTTCAAACTCTCAATGGTTTCTGCACTACGAAATTTAAGCAGTGCTGCAAAAAGATCGCTTAAGTCGTTCTTACTTATACCATAAATCTCGTTAACATCTTGCGTCCCGAAATACCACGATGCTTTTAGCACGGTGTGGAAAATTTGTTTATTATGTGGAAGCTTAGTAATATTATCATACCTATCAATAAATAGACTTTTTTGTTTTTTCAGGAAAAAAGCAATAATTTTTACCGCCATACTTCCTTTTAAATCTTCACGAGTAACAAAAAAGTTATTACCGGTTGAGCAAAAAGACTGCAACATGCATAACATAAATCTTTCTACAAACATAGAGTAGCTATTTGGATCACCATTCTTAAGTTGATCGGAACTAATATTCAAACGCTCAATATTAAGCTCGAATTTTGGTGAGATTGGAATTTCAGGAGGCCCCAACACTGTATCTGCAAAAGTTGTTAAAAAATCTCTCGCTTTTTCCGGATCCATTTTGAATTTTTCTGAATTTATAGTGACGTAAAAATAATTAGTCACTGGATTAATATTTGAAAAATAAATAGTCTTGGTTGATTGTGAATGCTGAGGCTGCTTAGATTTAGGGTTTGTATTTGTATGTTTCAACAGAGAACATGTGAATCTAGAGGGGATATTACTAGGTGATTCATCGAATGCTAGAGGATCATAACATAATAAATTGAGGAAATTAATTATATTGTCTCGCATTTCTCGAATTATTTTGTTTTGCTTTTCTCTTTCTTGAATTTCTTCTTCAATTTCTTGCTCTGATCTTGGTAATTCAGTTGTGACTTGGTTTTTCCAGAAAATACCCATTAATTTTTGTTTCATTTTCACTCTTCTCTTTTTAAAAAAATATGGTTATAACACAAAACCCACATCAAATAAAAATGCGCTGGTTTAATCATTTTATTTGCTAATTGTGTATCTACAAAATTAATTTTTAATTTTACCCTCAACTCCTTAAGAAAATATTATTCTCCAGTTGCTGGCTTCATTCCGAAATACCCCTTGCATCTTCCCCTCATTTAAATAAACTATGCTGTTTAAACAAACTATCCAAAGGGAGCTATTATGAGTGCGAATGTATTAGACCGCGTTGTGAAAATCGTGGTGGAACAGTTGGGAGTAAAGCCGGAAGATGTGAACCCAAAATCTTCATTTGTGGAAGATTTGGGCGCAGATTCTTTAGATACCGTTGAATTGGTCATGGCTTTGGAAGAAGAATTTGGCATGGAAATTCCAGACGAAGATGCTGAAAAAATCCGCACCATTCAGGATGCCGTTGATTACATTAAACAACATGCTGATGTGCAATAAATGAATAATAGACGTGTCGTGGTAACCGGTCTTGGCATGGTTACGCCGCTCGGTTTAAACGTAGCAGATACTTGGCAGGCGATATTGGCGGGTAAAAGTGGCGTGAGTCTGATTGATCAATTTGACGCTAGCCGCTTGTCCAGCCGTATTAGCGCTTCAGTCAAGAATTTAGCGGTTGAAAATTACCTGAATTCAAAAGAAGCGCGTAAGATTGCGCCTTTTACGCAGTTCGCTTATATCGCTGCTAAAGAAGCGTTGGAAGATAGCGGCTTGCAGATTACTGATGAAAACTCGGCCCGTGTTGGCTGTGCTGTTGGTTCTGGCATTGGCGGACTCACCACGATTGAAGAGCAGCACAATGCCATGCTCAGTGCTGGCCCACGACGGGTTTCTCCCTTTTTTATTCCTGCCACGATTATCAATATGGCCCCGGGTTTTATTTCGATTAAATTCAATTGTAAAGGCCCCAATATTTCCATCGTCACAGCCTGCACCACCGGCGCTCATAACGTCGGCCATGCCGCGCGCATGATTGCCCATGGCGATGCTGATGCCATGATTGCCGGTGGCGCTGAAATGGCGACCGACGAATTAAGCATGGCTGGTTTCAGTGCTGCCCGTGCTTTATCCACCCGAAATGATGCCCCTGAAAAAGCCAGTCGCCCCTGGGACCAAGACCGTGATGGTTTTGTGCTAGGTGATGGCGCTGGCATTATGGTTTTGGAAGAATATGAGCATGCCAAAAAGCGTGGGGCTAAAATTTATGCCGAATTGGCCGGTTTTGGCATGAGTGGCGATGCTTATCACATTACAACGCCGGGTGATATCGGCACGACCTTGGCGATGCAAAATGCCTTGCGTGATGCGGGCGTTAATGCAGACGAAGTGGATTATATTAATGCTCACGCCACGTCCACCGAAATCGGCGATATCGCTGAAGTCAATGCCATCAAACGCGCCTTTGGCGAAGCCGCTTATAAAATTCCGGTCAGTTCGACCAAGTCAATGACCGGCCATCTACTTGGCGCAGCCGGTTCAGTCGAAGCTGCTTTTTGTGTGTTGGCTTTAAGAGACCAAGTGATTCCTCCCACCATTAACCTCGATAACCCCAGTGATGGTTGTGACCTCGATTTTGTTCCGCATCATGCCAGGGAAAAGAAATTGAAAATAACCTTTTCTAATTCTTTCGGCTTTGGCGGTACCAATGGTAGTTTGTTGTTTCGTCAAGTTTGATTCCTGATTTATTTGCTTAATTGATGTTTGGATTTTTTTATTTCCCCTCATCCGCCCTAACGGGCACCTTCTCCCACAAGGGGAGAAGGCACTTATCTAAGTTCAGGAGCTTTTCAGGACAGGGATTATCAAAACAAGGATTATCAAAACAAGGTTTATTTTATTGCATAAAGATTATTTAATTGTATGAGGGTTATTTAATTGCATAAGGGTTATTTTATTGCATAAAGGTTATTTAATTGGCAGATGTACTTATCAGTTGGCCTTCTCCCCTTGTGGGAGAAGGTGCCCGATAGGGCGGATGAGGGGTAATCTAACAATACTTTCCACAGAACTTAAAGTCAGGGCCTTTTTATCCTTTTTATCTTTTTTTCTCATGACAAAAAACCAATAATCAACAGGCCCTAATCAAATAACTTTCCCAACATTTTGCTCCTCGGCCCATTTCAGCGTATAGTTTCCTACCCAAATTTTTCTGATCAATCCCATTCCTATGAAAGTGGTAAAAAAGTTTTTACTAGCGATTTTAGTTTTAATTGCCTTAATTTTTTTAGGCAATGTCCTTAGAATGGTTTATTACGCCAATACCGACCTGCCACTCAAAACGCCAATCGATTTTGTGGTGCCAAAAGGCATGACGGTGATGGAGTTGGCGTATCAACTCAAGCGCCAAGGTGTACTTGATCATCCGGAATTTTTAGTGCAATACGTGCGATTTACCGGCCAATTAAGTGATATTAAAGCGGGAAGCTATCATATTGCGCCGCCGATCACGCCGCGCCAATTAATTAAAAAACTCGTTTCAGGCGATGTGACCTTACAACGATTTACCATTGTTGAGGGTTGGACTTACCAGCAATTATTAGCAGCATTAAATCAAAACCCTAGTATTTTGCATACGATTGACGATCTAAGCCCAGAAGAAGTCATGCAAAATTTAAACGCGAATGAAACTTCACCAGAAGGATTATTTTATCCCGACACTTATTTTTTCAGCTGGGGCACGGCTGATAAAACCATTTTGCAATTGGCTTACCATCGCATGCAGGCGGTATTGACTACAGCCTGGCAGACACGCGATATGAATTTGCCATATAAAACGCCTTATCAATTATTAATTGCCGCTTCGCTAATTGAAAAAGAAACCGCATTACAATCGGAGCGGCCAGCGATTTCATCGGTCATTTTAAATCGCTTAAAAATTAATATGCCGCTGCAAATTGATGCCAGCGTCATTTATGGACTTGGCAGCGCATATAAAGATAATTTAACCCGCGCTAATTTAAAAAGTTTGACGCCGTATAACACTTATTTAAATTATGGATTACCACCAACGCCGATTGGTTTTCCAAGCAAATCTTCGATTGAAGCAGCTGCTCATCCGATAGAAAGTAAAAATTATTATTATGTTGCCAAAGGCGATGGCAGCCATGTTTTTACGCCAACATTGGCAGCGCATAATGCGGCAATTAAACAATATCTGTTGCCGATTAAAAATAATAACACTAAAAAAGAATTTTCTATTTGCACTGAATTTAATCAATTAATTTTAGGGCCATACTTATTACCAATTTGTACACTACCACAAACACAGGAAAATCATGCAAACTAAAGCGCGCTTTATCACTTTAGAAGGTGTTGAAGGAGCAGGGAAGAGTACCGCGATACAATTTATCAGTGACTATTTAAAGCAGGAAAATATCGCGCATATTATCACCCGCGAGCCAGGTGGCACAAAAATTGCCGAGCGCATTCGTCAGCTGCTATTAAATAATTCCGATGAAATCATGGCAAAAGATACGGAATTACTTTTGATGTTTGCCGCGCGCGCGCAACATTTAGACCAAGTGATTTTGCCGGCATTAAATAACAATCAATGGGTAATTTCTGACCGTTTTACCGATGCGAGTTATGCCTATCAAGGCGGCGGCAGGGGAATCGCAGTAGAACGAATTGCTGCTTTGGAAAATTGGGTGCAAGGAAATTTTAGGCCAGATTTAACTTTATTATTGGATATTCCTGTCGAAATCGGCATGGAACGGATTAATTCTCGTGGCAATGCCGACAGAATTGAACAAGAAAAAATTGAATTTTTTGAAAGAGTCAGAGTAATGTATCTAAAACGCGCAGAACTCAATCCAAAGCAATATCGCATTTTAAATGCCAATTGCGCACTAACGCAATTGCAAGCGCAGTTAAAAAATATCCTGATAGAAGTCATTCAAAATGGAAATTAAACTTTATCCCTGGCAACAAGCGCAATTTGAATATTTAAAAAATTTAGAAAACCAAAATAAATTGCCACATGCATTATTAATCAGCGGCGAAAATAATCAGGAATTAAATTTTGCAAAACGTTTTGTGCAATTTTTGCTTTGCGCAAAAATCTGTGGGCAGTGTCAAAATTGTCGCTGGTTTCAAACAGGAGCGCATCCGGATTATTTTGCTTTAATTGCGGAAGATGATAGCAGTATAAAAGTAGATGAGATTCGTGAATTAACTGCCTGGCTCGACACGCGACCACAGACGAAATATAAAATCGCTTTAATTGCGCCTGCGCAATTAATGACTACGGCGGCGGCAAATTCTTTGCTCAAAAAACTAGAAGAGCCGGTCGGAAATAAAATTATTATTTTAGTCAGTCAACAGAGTAAAAATTTATTAGCGACAATCAGAAGCCGCTGTCAGGAAATTCACCTGCCACCACCGAAAGCAGAAGAAGCTGAAAATTGGTGGCAAATGCAGGATTTGAATACAACTTGGGTGCAGTCGGAATTTTTTAAAGAAGATCCATTATTGACTGCGGCATGGTTGCAGGATGAAACTACAGAAAATTATCTTCAGGCGCTAAAACAATTTTTGCAAACTGCTGATAATTTTAAGCAGCTGGCTGATTATGCAGAGAAAATGGAGATCGAACCCTTGTTGAATATTTCTTGGTTTAGTATTCAGCTTCAATTAAAAAATCTCGCAAAGCAGCAGCGCATTGATGCGATGCAGCCTTATTTGGAGTTGATGAATTTTATTACCGAATGTAAAGCTAATTTAAATCAGTCGGCGAATTTAAATGCTGAATTGTTGCGGGAGAATTTTTTGATGAGGTTGAGGAGATTTTCAGCTTTAGTGAAATAACTGCTGGCTAAAGAAATTCGGCTATGTGTTTTATACGACCTTGCTGCCAACTTTTTGTCAGGAGATTGCCGCGTCCGCTACGCTCCCTCGCAATGACAAAAGTATACATACGGCCTCTTTTTTAGCTAAAGCGTGGCACTACCCTTTTTTTTGTCATTGCGAGGGAGCGTAGCGGACGCGGCAATCTCCTGATCTCGCATCCGCATTGCAGCTAATAAAAAAACTGCAGCTCAAAAAACTCACTCACCCGACTTAGAATTAATCGCCTTAATAATTTGCGCTTTCACACCTTCCAAATTAAAACTAGCGCCCGCTTGCATCGGTGGATACGCAATAAAAGTTTCGCCTAATTTTTGGATCTGTTGTTGCACAAATACAAAGCGCCAGAATTCATGACCATAAAAATCCATTATATAGCCAGCGCCCTGCGTACTGACGCGCTCAAATGGATCGAGCCTTAAATTTGTAATGACAGGCCAATCTAATGTCACAGTTGAACCGAACCAGCCATTGGGTTGGCTAATAAATTGATATTTGTAATCATCAATTCGCACCGCACCTAAATTATTTTCGGTGAAATAATAAATTTCATGCCGGTTAGAAGGGCCTTTGCCAGTAATCAAATTAGTTTGGTCATAGCCATCTAAATGAACTTTATAATTGGTATCGCCCAATTTTTTGCCTTTCAGTAGTTCATTGACAATGTCATTGTCACCTGCCGCTGCTAATAGTGTGGGGAACCAGTCCAGTCCCGACATGATGCCGTTTTCGACTTTGCCAGCAGGCACTTTGCCAGGCCAGCGAATGATGGCAGGCACACGCATGCCGCCTTCCAGCGCCATGCCTTTTTGACCGGCAAAAGGCGTCATGCCACCATCGGGCCAGCTAACAACTTCTGCGCCATTGTCGGTGGTAAAAATCAGAATCGTATTATTTTCGATACCTTCGTCTTTTAATTTTTTCATCACACTGCCGACAATATCATCCAATTGCGCCATGCCAGCTTCTTCGACATACCAGCCATTTTCCGGCGTCATCATTTTTTTATATTGATCGGATAAATGCGTATAAACATGCATGCGTGTTGGATTTAACCAAATAAAAAATGGTTTTTTCTCCGCAATCGCTTTATCCATAAAAGTGAAAGTTTTATCGAGAATTTCATTGTCCACTGTTTTCATTCTTTCTGGCGGTAAAGCGCCAGCATCTTCAATTTTTTGTTTGCCAATCACACCCCAGCGTGGCTGAATTGTTGGATCACTCACTGTTGTCGCCCAACAATGCAGCATATTTCTAGGGCCAACCACATCTTTCAATTGCGGCGGATAGGAATGCCAGAAGGGATCTTCCATCGCATCCAAGTGGTAGAGATAACCAAAAAATTCATCAAAACCATGAACGCAAGGCAGATATTTGTTTAAATCGCCTAAATGATTTTTACCAAATTGACCGGTGACATAACCGAGCGGCTTCAACGCGCTGGCAATCGTCGGCGCTTGTGCTGGTATACCGAGTTCCGCGCCAGCTTGTCCTACCGTTGTCAAACCAGTACGAATTGGCAATTCTCCAGTAATAAAATTAGCTCGTCCCGCCGTGCAACTTGGCTCCGCATAATAATCAGTAAAACGCATACCTTCAGACGCTAATTTATCTAAATTAGGCGTTTTTCCCGCCATAATGCCTTGGTTATAAGCGCCGATATTAAACCAGCCAACATCATCGCCCATGATGACAATAATGTTGGGTTTTGCGTTTGAATTTGCGTTTGAAGCAGAAGTAGGTGTTGAATTAACTGCGGCAAAACTGAGAGTGGAAGCTGAAAAAGCAAAAATTAAATAAACGTAGCGCACAAGTTTCATTGCAAGTTCTCCTTGAAAAAATTGATGTTTCCGTACTTGATTGAAAGATTATAAAGTGGTTTCAGGGGTTTTTGAATGGTTAGGTATTTTTTTTGGCTAAGTTTTTAATGCTTATCCCAAGGTGAAATAATTTGTAAATTAGGATAATTAAAATCACGTTTATTGCGTGTTACCAGGCGCAAGTCGTAATGCAAAGCAGTAGCAGCAATTAGGCTGTCAATAGCTGGAATTGTACGCTCCATTTCTGCTTGCAATCTTCCCCATCGGTCTGCTATCGCAGCATCAATTGTTAAAATGCGTTTATCAAACCATTCAATCAATTCTACTTCTAGCCAAATGCGTAATTTTTCTTTTCTTACGCTATTTTTGAGCTGCTCAACTCCTTTACGAATTTCTCCTAAAGTTAGAGCGCTTAAAAAAAGTGCAGTATTTGGCACTGATTCAAACCAGGCTACAACGCTCTGCTCGGGTTTCGCCCGCACTAATTCAGAAATGACGTTAGTATCTAATAAATAGCTCATAAAATCTTTTGATCGCGTGTTAATGATTTATTTCTTTTGAGGGGTAATTTTAAACCTGCTAAAGGAGATGCTTGCATAAATTGCACAAAAGATGCTTTAGGATGTGTCAGTTCATCGTATTTTTGCTTAGAAATTAGTACCACGGCAGGTTTGCCTCGCAAGGTAATTTCTTGAGGGCCGTGAGTAACTGCTTCTTTTATGACTTCACTCAGCCGTGCCTTCGCTTCTTGTAGTTGCCAAACATTCATTGGTTTTCTCCAAACTAGTCAGTCTAGTCTTTTAGGATAGCCAAAACATCTAATTTTATCAAGCAAAGAGCACGAAAAGGTGAAATTAAAAATATTATCAAAAGCGATAAAATAGGGCTTGTTTTTAGTTGATATTTTGAGATGAAAAAATAACAAACAAGCCCTAGCTAAAACTAAAAAACTAAGCAGCAGGAATCACACGAGGACGTGTTGAGCCGCCCATTAAAACGTTCACTTTTTGGCCTACTTGCAAGACCGGAGGAACGCCTTGGACAACAGACACCGATTTACCCGTTTCTAATTTAACGACATAACGCATACCTTGTTGGTTACCGACACGGTCACCAATGGCTTTACCCGCCAAACCGCCAACCACAGCACCGCCTACACCGCCTAAAAGATTAGCACGTGTGCCGCCGCCGATAGCAGATCCAGCGATACCACCTGCGACTGCGCCGATGGCCGTACCCATTCCGCCATTTTCGCCGCTGACATTGACTGGCATAGCGCTGGTGATGACGCCTGCGTAAGCATTTTGCGCTGCATTGATGTCTTGCACGCTGCTGGCAGAATAACCGCCAGAGGAAATATCAGGAGTACAAGCTGCAATCGTAAAAGTTAAGCCGGCAATTGTTAGTAAAGTTGCTATTTTTTTCATAATTTTGCCTCAGTTAAAAAACGAGCAATGCTAGCATGAGTGTGGTTTGAACGGCAATCTCATCCCGCCTTTGGGGCGGGATCAAGGTTGGTGTTAGGGTTGGTGCTGGCTGATTGGTGATTAGGTTTTTGTGGGGTTAATTTTAAATATAAGGGGGATTAGCTTAGCGTAATCCACCGTTTAGCTAACTCTTCTCCCAAGCAGCAATCGCCTGGTCCTGGAATAATTGATTAGCTTTGTTAATCACAGCTTGTGATTGAATCGCCTGCAATAATTCCTGAAATTGTTTTTTATTTTGGTCACCTTCGCGCACCACTAACACATTCGCATAAGGCGAATCAGAATTTTCAATGAACAATGCATCACGTGAAGGTAATAAGCCAGAGACCATCGCATAATTGGTATTGATTGCCGCCAGATCGACATCGTTTAAAACTCGTGGCAATTGCGCTGCATCGAGTTCTTTAATTTTGATATTTTTTGGATTTTCTGTAATGTCTTGCAAGGTCAAAAGATTATTCACCGGTGGTTTTAATTTAATTAAACCAGCGCGTTGCAGTAATAAAAGCGCGCGCGTTTCATTACTCGGATCATTGGGGACTGCAACCGTTGCGCCCTCGGGCAATTGATCAATCGCTTTAATTTTCTTTGAGTAGATTCCCATCGGATAAATAAAAGTTTTGCCGACGACTGCTAATCGATAACCTTTGGATTTAATCGCCGCCTCTAAATAAGGCACATGTTGAAACATATTTGCGTCAATGCTGCCATCAGCAAGCGCTTCATTCGGCATCACATAATCGGTAAATTGAATAATTTTGATATCCAAACCATAATTCTTTTTTGCCGTTTCTTTGGCGACTTCCAATAATTCCGTTTCCGGTCCAGCAATTACGCCGACTTTAATCGTATTTTGATTTTCTTTTTGCTGACAAGCGCTCAAACCAAAAGCAATGGCTAACGATATAACTAATATTAATAATTTACGCATAATTATTTCCTTTTATAACTTGGGCCTGTTTACAATTGCTTTTTCTACTGCAAAAAGCAAGGGTTGGCCAAAATCGTATCAAATTTTCGTTGCATAGAATGACTATGCTGCCTCAAATTTGATACGATTTTGACTCAACCCTTGCTTTTTTCGTTACGAAACAGCAATTGTAAACAGGCCCTATACTTTAGAAAGCCAGAGTAAATTGCCAACCAATCAATGCCTCAACGATTTGGCGACCCAGTCGCCAAATGATTGGATGATATAAACCAAAACTACCAGAATAACAACTGTGGCCAACATAATTTTCGGCTCAAAACGTTGATAACCATAATTAATCGCGACACTGCCTAAACCACCACCGCCAACAGCGCCCGCCATAGCGGAATAACCGATCAGGCCAATCAACGTCATTGTCACACAATTGACAAGGCCTGCTTTTGCTTCAGCTAAATAAATTTTAAAAATTAATTGCAAATTATTGGCGCCCATTGCCAATCCTGCTTCGACTAAAGTTTCCGGAATTTCATGCAAAGCGGATTCGACTAAACGCGCGAAAAAAGGAATCGCTGATAAAGAAAGCGGCACCACGGCAGCGTTTACGCCAATCGAACTGCCAACGATTAAACGCGTCAGCGGCACAATCGCAACTAATAAAATAATAAATGGCACGGCACGCACGACATTCACAACAAACGCCAATCCGCGATTAATTAAATAATGCTGGCAAATTTTATTTTTTTGCGTAATAAATAAAACAATGCCCAACGGCAGGCCAAATAAAATCCCAATGGCGCCGGAAAGCAAAACCATATAAAGCGTTTCTAAAGTGGCAGAAAATAGCAAACTGGTTTCTAACATTAATAATTTCTCTCAATATAACTGACAATTTCGGCAGCAACACCTTTGCTATGAAAATAGTTCAATGTTTTGTCGATAGCTTCTGCATTGCCTTCAGCGCTGACAAACATAACGCCAACGGTTTTATTGGCAATATGTTCGATATTGGCGTGCAGGATATTAATATCTACAGAAAATTCCCGCGCAGCAGTTGCGATTAATGGCACTTTTGCCACTTCGCCCACATAAGCAATCCGAATTAATGGCATGGAATTTGCCACCGGATGCGAATGAATTTTGCCGGAAAAAACATTTTCTAGACGCTTAATTAAATCGCTTTCGACAAAATTTTTACCAATCTCCGATTGTGGATCTGTAAAAAAATTCAGCACATCATTTTCTTCAACGATTTTTCCGGCATCAATCACCGCCACGCGATCACAAATTTCTTTAACAACTTTCATTTCATGCGTAATCAACATCATGGTTAGTTTCATTTCCTGATTAATATCACGCAATAAATGCAGAATAGAAAGTGTTGTTTCTGGATCAAGCGCTGAAGTCGCTTCGTCGCTTAATAATAAAAATGGCCCAGTCGCTAATGCGCGCGCGATTGCTACGCGTTGTTTTTGGCCGCCGCTTAATTGTTTTGGATAATGATGGGATTTTTCAGTTAAACCGGTTAATTCTAATAAATCTTGAATACGCTTTTGGTAATTTTCTGGTTTGTGCTTCTGTAATTCAAATGGCAATGCGATATTTTCTTTAACGGTGCGGTTTTGCAATAAATTAAAATGCTGAAAAATCATGCCGATTTTACTGCGCATTTGCCTTAGTTTTTCTTTTTCCAATGTCATTAAATCGACATTATCGATAATAATTTGGCCTTGATCAGGACGCTCGAGTAAATTTAAACAACGAATTAAAGTGCTTTTGCCAGCGCCACTTCTGCCGATGACGCCAAAAATTTGGCCTTCGGGAATAAAGAGATTGATATTGGACAAAGCTTCCGTTTGTCCAAATTTTTTATATAAATTAATGAGCCGTATCATCAGTTTCATGCCGTAGAATGAGCGCACATAATACGCTAATTATGCTCAAGGTCAACGCGAGCACCAGCTGATAATGCGAGGCAAATACTGACACGATAGCTGTCGTTAAAAAAGAAATTAGCATTTGCCCACAGCCATAAACCGCAGCAACTGAGCCAATATTTTCTGAGAAAGGCGTCAATGCGCGCGCCATCATATTGGGCAATAAAATTCCGCTGCCAAACACATAAGTCAGCGCGGGCAAAAGCACAGTCCAAAACGAGAGATAATTTGCTACTCCAAATCCGAGTAACAACACACTGCCTAAAATCATTAATAAAGTACTGAACCAGGAAATCGTCCGCAAATTCCAGCGATTAATTAACCAGATATTTAAAGTACGGCATAGCAGTAAAGTGAATGCAATTGAAAGTGTAATCCAACCAAAAAGCGCGGGAGAAAAACCTAATTCTTGCTGGTAAAGCAGAGGGCTTAAAGCAATATACGCTAAGGTACCACCCAGGCTCAAACTGGCGCAAAGTAAATTCACCATAAAATTGCGGTTTTTTAAGAGATTAATGTATTGCTGCATGATAGCGGAAAATTTTCTTTTGCTAATGCTGGCATTCGTTTCCGGCAAAAATGCCCAGACCAGCAAAAAAGTCGCAAAGGTATAAATCGTCATCAAAGTCAGATTGGCATGCCAACCAAAATAATGCTGCACATAACCGCCAATAATCGGCGCCACCGCCGGCGCAATCACAAACGCCAGGCTAATATGCGACATGCCCCTGGCTAATTCTTTCCCACTAAACGCATCGCGCATAATCGCCCGCATCAAAATAAAACAAGCTGAGATACCGCCACCTTGCACCATCCGCCAAATGATCAACTGCCAGATACTGTTTGCCAGCAAAGTGCCAAAACAACCAAACACCGCAATCAAAAGACCTAACAAACCAATTAATTTTCTCCCATAGCGGTCCGACAGTGGCCCAAACACTAGTTGCAATAAAGCAAAACCCAAGAGATAACTGCTAATCGATAATTGCACATCGCCAAGCGAGGTATGCATGTAATCAGCAATCGCCGGCAAAGAGGGCAGATACAGCTGCGAGCTGATCGAGCCAACCACGCCGAAAATAAAGGCAGCGAGTTTTATTCGGGTTTCGTTTTTCATTTTTAGAGCCAGTGAAGACAAGTTTGTAGATTGAGCAGACCTATTTTATAGCTTTATGTAAGTTTTTGTATTTCTGATTGAATTTTTAATGGACGGATAAATTTAAGATCACCCCTCATCCGCCCCGCTGGGGCACCTTCTCCCGCAAGGGGAGAAGGGTCTCTTTCCGGTTCAATAGCTTTTCAAAGCAAGGTTTATTTCATGGTACTTAACTTTGTTCATTTGGCAGATGTAATCGCAATTGTCCTTCTCCCCTTGCGGGAGAAGGTGCCCCGAAGGGCGCGGATGAGGGGTGATCTATCGGATTTCGATGACTCAATTTAAGTATAAAACAAACTATTTGATTGTATCTGACCGCCGAGTATATTAGTGCCTGTTTAATATTGCCTGTTCTAATTGCACGCTCAATAATCAAAAAAACTTAATATAATGAAAATCATCGAATCCTACCAACAAGCCATCGCCAGCGGTGAAATTTTTGCGGATAGCAAGCAGCTGGCTTTGGTGCCTTCGCTGGATGAAATCGCTGAAAAAATTAATGAAGTAATATCTGCGCATTGGCTGAAGCGTTTGGCGCAAAGAAATTCGCAACTTCCTGCAGGGATTTATCTTTGGGGCAGTGTGGGTTCCGGAAAAACCTGGTTGATGAGTTTATTTTATCATTCGCTTAAAACGCCGCAAAAAATGCGCCTGCATTTTCATGAATTTATGAGCCAGGTGCAATTGTATTTAAATCAAAATCGCCAAAACAAAGATCCATTAAAAGCGCTTGTTAATCAATATGCCAAACAATATCGCATTATTTTTTTAGATGAATTTTTAGTCAATGATATTGCGGATGCGATAATTTTATATCAGCTTTTGCAGTATTTGTTTGAAAAAAATGTTTTTTTAATTACCACCGCTAACATACGCCCGGACAAATTATATGAAGGCGGTATCCAGCGCAGTAGTTTTTTGCCCGCAATTGATTTAATCCAAAAGCAAATGTGTGTGCGCGAACTTTCTTTAGAAAAAGATTTTCGCGGTAGCGAAAATCGCATGCCGTTGTTTATTTTTCCGGAAACGCCGCTTCAGATAAAACAATTTGAATTATTTTTTGATACAGGAAAAACAGACGAAAATATTGAAGAAACTATCAAGATTCATGATAGGCTGATTCCCTTAAAAGGCAAATCAAAAAATGCTATTTGGTTTGATTTTAATGTGCTTTGCAATATTCCACGATCACAGGAAGATTATTTAGCGTTGGCGAAACAATTTCCAACGATTTATATCAGCGGTTTGCGCCATATTTTACAAACGGAAACCCATATGGCGGTTTGTTTCATCCGATTGATTGATATACTATACGAGCAAAAAACTAGGGTAGTTATTTCTTCTTATGCGCCACTTGACCAACTTTATCTTTATGGACGCGCTAAAGCAGCGTTCGAACGCACGCAATCCCGCTTGCAAGAAATGTGCGCAAAAGATTGAGCAAACCATATGAAATCAGCAATTTGCACTAAAAATATCAACCCTCGCCACCAAGCACTCAACGCTGCACTAAAAAACACATTCAGTGCCTCGACTGACAAAACATGCCTCAATAAGCAATGTTTGAGCCTACTCCAGCGGGAACCGCTGGTATGAAATGGAAACAGTTTTTCATGGGGACGCCGCGCAATTTGCTCGATCCCAAGAGTTATCAGCATGTTTCATTAATTGCATTATTTGCCTGGATTGGTTTAGGCGCTGATGGTTTATCTTCCTCTGCTTACGGCCCAGAACAAGCATTTATTGCCTTAGGCCAGCACCATTATCTTGCGTTTTATTTAGCCATTATTACCGGCGTCACGGTATTTATTATTTCAGTTGCTTACAATCAAGTGATTGAATTATTCCCTAGTGGTGGCGGCGGTTATAAAGTTGCCACCAGCCTTTTAGGCGCGCGCGCCGGATTGGTTTCTGGCGCTGCTTTAATTGTCGATTATGTTTTAACGATCACAATTTCTATTGCCAGTGGCGTTGATGCTTTATTTAGTTTACTGCCCAGTTATTTACAAGCTGAAAAATTAGTCTTTGAAGCCGCCATCATTATTTTTCTGATGTTTTTAAATATCCGAGGCATGAAAGAAACGATTAAATTTTTGTTGCCGATATTTTTTATTTTTGTGGCGACGCATTTATTTTTTATTATTTATGGCATCAGTTTACATGCCAGCTATTTTGATGATTTAGTACGCGATACCATCCATCAAACCCATGAAGAAGCAAAATATTTAGGCTGGTTTTTTATTTTATCACTGCTATTGCGCGCTTATTCTTTAGGGGGATCTACTTACACAGGATTGGAAGCAGTTTCTAATAATGTAAACCGTTTAGCAGAACCACGTGTTCGCACCGGCAAATGGACCATGTTTTATATGGCAGTGTCACTTAGTGTTACCGCTGCCGGAATTATTTTGCTGTATTTACTGTGGTATGTGCACCCGCAATACGGCCAAACATTAAATGCGGTTGCATTTAACGCCATTGCCGAGCATGTGCCGCAAGGAAAAACATTATTTTATATTACGATGTTATCAGAGGCTTTATTATTATTTGTTGCGGCAAATACTGGTTATTTGGGCGGCCCAGCCGTGTTAGGCAATATGGCAATGGATAATTGGGTGCCAAAACGTTTCAGTTATCTTTCCAGCCGCTTAGTCACGCAAAATGGCATTATGTTATTTGCCGTATTGTCATTAGTGATTTTAATTATGACCTTAGGTCATGTTGGCATTTTAGTTGTGTTATATAGCATGAATGTGTTTTTAACTTTCGCAATTTCTTTATTTGGTTTGTGTGTTTATTGGTGGAAGCATCGAAAATTAAATATAGCCTGGCTTGGCCGTTTTTCACTGTCTGTTTTTGGTTTTTTCATCTGCTTCCTGATTTTAGGTGTGACACTATCCGAAAAATTTATGGAAGGTGGTTGGTTGACGATTGCCGTAACCAGCAGCGTGATTTTTTGCTGTGTCGTTGTTAAACGCCGCTATAAAACAATCGCTTCCCGCAAAAAAGAATTAGATGATGCTTTAACTTTACCCGCTGATGTTCCTCATGACGCTTCAATCCCATTATTAGATAAAAAACAGCCGACTGCTGTATTTTTAATTGGCGAAAGCATCGGCGAGGGCATGCATACCTTATTGCAAGTACAGCGCATGTTTCCCAATCATTTTAAAAATTTTCTCTTTATCAGCGTCGGCATTGTCGATGTTGGCTGTTATGGCTCAGAAAAAGCACTTAATGAATTGCAAGAAAATATTTCCGAACGACTCGATTATTTTGTCAATTTTTCTCACAAACATGGTTATGCCGCTGCTAAATACGCTGCCTATGGCAGCAATATGGTGAGAGAATTAATGAATATCGCCAAGCAAATCGAAGAAGACTATTCCAACACCGTTTATTTCGCCGCGACTCTAGTATCAAAATCCGATAATTGGTTAACTCGCCGCTTAAATTTTGATATCGCCAATATTTTACAACGTTTTATGCATCAGGAAGGCAAACAATTAATTATTTTGCCGGTGAATATGGAGCGGTAAAAAAAATATTACAGATCTTTTCGTAGATCTTTTCGTAGATCTTTTCGTAGGGGGGATTAGCGAAGCGTAATCCACCGTTTTTAATAAGTTTCGTAAAGGCGGTGGATTACGCTTCGCTAATCCCCCTTACAATTATTTTGTATTTTTATTTTCAATTTTCATTAAACTCCCGCCAAATTTTCTCAACTTGACTCCAGCCTAAAATATCAATTCCATGCAGAATTTTACTTTCACTTCCCGCATAAACTACCCAAGCTTTTTTAAATTCATTCTGAAATAGATTTTTCAACTTCAAAATATTCGAATAAAAGTTTGTTTGAAGTGTAGCACCTGACTTTATTTCCAATAAAAAAATCTTCTCGTTTTTTACTAACAATCCATCCACTTCAAGGCCAGCATGATCACGCCAAAAATATAATTCAGCTGATTTTCCATTGTTCCGGTAATATTTAATGATTTCACTTAAAACATAGCCTTCAAAAATAGCGCCGCGATAACTTGATTGCTGCAGTTGCTGTTGATTATGAATGCCTAATAACTGGCAAACTAATGCGCTGTCATAAAAAAATAATTTGGCAGTTTTTACCAGGCGTTTATTTGATTAATTTTTTCTGCTAATAAAAAATTTTGTGAACCGGAAAGAATAAATTTGGCGCGAAGTTTGGGATCATCCACATGCTCTTGTAAATATGAGAACAAGCTTGGCACATTTTGCGCTTCATCAATGATGCTTTTATTGCCAAGCCCGTTTAAAAATCCACGCGCATCTTCGGTAGCATGCAAGGCATGATCGGGTGATTCCAGATTAACGTATTGGTATTCCGGAAATAATTCGCGTAACAGGGTGGTTTTGCCACTTTGGCGTGGGCCGGTGAGGAAAGTTACCGGAAAACTGGCTACGGTTTCTTTCAGTAAAGGGGTAATCGAGCGGTAGAACATAACTAAATCCTAGCCCTGGGTTTGGAAAATTGCAAGTTGTAGTTTCAGATATTTATGACTTTAATGTCATCCCGCCAGGATGGCGGGATGGAGAGATGAGTGGCTATGGTTTGCCTAGATGAGAAAATTGAAGCTGATTTTAACAATGAAAAATATTAACGCCATCTTTAAGTCACCCCTCATCCGCCCTATCGGGCACCTTCTCCCGCAAGGGGAGAAGGGTTTATCCAAAGTTCAATAGCTTTTTATAACAAGGTTTATTTCATCATTGTGAGCGTCTTTAATTGGCAGAGATCAAGAAAGTTGTCCTTCTCCCCTTGCGGGAGAAGGTGCCCCAACGGGGCGGATGAGGGGTGCTTTAAAAATGTTTCCAAAAAATAAAATGCTATAAGAAAATCTACTTCATCTTTCGCAACCGATTAGCATTAATCACCACCGTCAATGATGATAATGCCATCGCGGCAGCTGCAATCATCGGATTTAATAGCCAGCCTGTCCAAGCATAAAAAACACCAGCAGCCAGAGGAATGGCGAGGATGTTATAAATAAATGCGGCAAATAAATTTTGTTTAATATTACGCAAAATTTCTTTAGCTAAAATAAAAGAATTAACTAAATTCATTAAAGAATTTTGCATTAATACAATATCTGCTGTTTCAATCGCCACATCGGTGCCTCTGCCAATCGCAAAGCCAACATTCGCTTGTGCGAGTGCAGGTGCATCATTGATACCATCACCGACCATGGCAACGCGAAAACCCTTTTCTTGCTGCGTTTTAATAATTTGAGCTTTATCTTGTGGTAATGCATTCGCAACAACGTCACTGATTCCAACTGCATTAGCAACTGCATTCGCCGTTGCTGAAGTGTCGCCAGTTATCATTAATATTTTCATACCAAATGTGTTTAATTTTTCGATCGCTAATTTTGCGTCAGCCTTAATGGGATCAGCTATGCCGATCAATCCTAACAGTTGATTTTCCCTAGCAACAAAAATATAAGATATGGCTTCTGCGCCAACATAATCGTGAGATTTTTGTGAAACAAAAATCTGTTGTTCTGCTAAAAATTTTTCATTTCCCAGAAAAACTTTTTTATTAGCAATATAAGCACTAACGCCTGCGCCAGAATGCGCTTGAAATTGCTCAATTGGCAATAACGAAATATTTTTACTTTTAGCAAACTGCAATATTGCTTTAGCAATATGATGTTCTGAATATGCTTCGATGCTGGCGACTAACTGTAGTAAATCGATTTCTGGAATGCTAAAAGACTGGATGTTAACAACTGCAGGATGGCCTTCTGTAATCGTGCCGGTTTTGTCTAACACGATGCAGTTAATTTTATTCATTTCTTCAATGGCTTCTGCATTGCGCACTAAAATGCCTTGTTTTGCAGCTTGTGCCATGCCGATCATAATTGAAATTGGTGTCGCCAAACCTAGTGCGCAAGGGCAGGCGATCACTAACACGGATAATGCCGTAGTTAAAATAATCTGACTCGAAAATCCTGAAAAATACCAAATCAATGCGGTAAGCATTGCTAGTATTAAAACGCTTGGCACAAAATATGCGCTGATGCGATCTACCAAACGCGATAATGTGGGCCGCGAATTTTGTGCGCTCTCAACCCAAGAAATAATTTGCGCTAATGTGGTTTGCTCGCCCGTGCGCGTCACTTGCATTAAAAAACTGCCAGATTGATTTAATGTGCCAGCGGTAACAGCATCACCAACTTTTTTGCTGACAGGCATGGCTTCACCGCTTAGCATCGATTCATCAATGCTGGAATTACCTTCAATAATTTTTCCATCAACCGGAACCTTACCGCCTGGTTTAACACGTAAAATATCGTCAATTTTTATTTCTGCTAAATTGACTTCTTTTTCTTCACCATTTTGCTCAATACGCCAGGCAGTTTGCGGCGCTAAATCTAATAATGATTGAATAGCTTTTGATGAACGCATGCGCGCGCGATCTTCTAGCGCACGGCCCAAATTAACCAAGCCAATGATCATCAAAGCCGTTTCAAAATAAACATGATTCGCATGAAAATGATTTTGAAAAACAATTATGATAAATGAATAAATCCAGGCGGCTAATGTGCCCAAGGCAATTAAGCTGTCCATGCCGGTTTGAAATTTTTTCAATGCAAGCCAGGCGTGTTGATAAAAATGTTTTCCTGTCCAGATCATTAAAAGCAAGATAAAAGCAGCAGTGCTTAGCCAAAATCTCCAATTATTAATCGGAGGAAATAAATCAAAAAAATCCGCCAGCATTAATAGCATGGCAAAAAAAATGCTAACAAGACTTTTAATTAGTAAAAGATGAAAAGTGTGTGTGGCTGTTTTTTTATCACTCGCCTCAGCTTTAACAGGGTAACCGAGTTGCGCTAACTCAGCCATTAAAGTTTTATCGCTTAAATGACTTTCTATGCTAATGCTTTTTTCGGCTAAATTAACTTTAACTTCTGAAACACCCGCTAATTTTTTTAAATTCCCTTCAATACGATTAACGCAGCTGGCGCAATGAATATCACCAGCATAAAATTTTCTAGTTGCCATTTTTTATCGCAGTGACAGTAGGAAACATTCTGGCTTTGTCGTAAATAAATTGAATATCTTGGAAACCTGCGGTTTCCAACTGAGCGCGTGTTAGTGCTTCGGTGCGGTAGCATTGCCACTTGACGTTTAAAATATGCGAAAAAATTAATTTTTGTAATTTTAGCGCGGACATGTCGATAGCTTTCATGTTCCAGGGGCTGTCAGTTGATAGCATTGGCGGCGGCGTTAAAAAGCTGGTCACAAGTCTAGCATTGGGTTTTAATGCCAAATAAAATTGGCGGTAAAGTTCTGTTACGCGATTATCATCGGGTTCATAAATATTTAAGCCATTACTTGAGATGAGATCAAATTGATTAAAGTGGTTTAATTCCCAGGCATCTTTCTGTTCAAGTGTTACATAATCTTGCAGTTGATTTTCCTGGCTTAATAATTTTGCTTGGCGAAGAGAGCCTGTATCAAAGTCAATGCCGATTAATTGAATATCTGTAATTCCTGAGTAATTCAGTAGCAGCAATTCGCCCATTAAGCCACAAGGTATACTGGCTAAAATTGCCTCGTTTTTTACAGCCTCCTGGTTTTCTCGCAAAAAAATACGAAAACGTTCCTGTGTTGCTAAAACAGTTGGCGCCGCTTCCAGTAAAAATTTATCGATCTCGGATGTTAAATGAATATTCGGTTTTTTAAACGGATAGGTGAGGGCGTAATGGGTCCAATAACCATTAAGGCCTTTATTTAATAGTAAAAATTTACCAAACTCAGACATCGCTAGTTCGTTTAATATTTTTAACTGCTGCTCTATTGTATAGCCATCAAATTCGCCTGTTTGATGAATTCTTTCCTGAATAACTTCTATTTCAGATTGTAATAACGGAGTCTTCGTTTCGTGAGAAATAATTTTGTTCATTTGCTATTCCTCAAAATCTTCAAATGTTATTTTATACTCCGCCATCAAATCGACTAAATCATCGGCATGCTCTTCTTCAGTCGCTAATATTTCTTCTAACATGCGGCGTGTAGTGGGATCGCCGTTGCCAATGTATTTGATCATTTCGCGATAAGTGTCGATAGCGATTCTTTCCGCAATTAAATTTTCTTTGATCATTTCACCGACGGTGTCGCATTCGACGTAATCTGCATGGCTTCTTTCAGCTAATCCTTGTGGTGACCAATTGGGTGAACCGCCCAATTGCATAATGCGATTGGCAACTTGGTCTGCGTGTCCACTTTCCTGATTGGCATGCTCCAAAAATTCGGTAGCCGCAACGCTAGCACCCAGTGCAGAAGCCGTGTAATAGTGTTTTTTGTAACGTAAAGTACAAAGAATTTCGGTAGCTAGTGCCGCATTCAATAATTCAATCACGCGTTTTAAATCAGCGCCATAATGTTCAGTAATCGCCCCTTGACGAATATGCTGGCGCGCAGCGTCACGAATTTTTTTGATGTCAGCGATGAAATCTTGTTTGCTCATAATTAGCTCCTGCAAATTGAAGGGTTTTATTATGCCATAATTTTTTTTACTAATATTTGATTATTTGATTTAATATTACCCCTCATCCGCCCTAACGGGCACCTTCTCCCACAAGGAGAGAAGGCCAACTTCGGCGACAGCTGCCAATGAAAAAGAGCAGTGCCATGAAATTAAGCTAAGTTGTAAAAAGCCAAGTGACAAAAAATTAAGTTACAAAAAGCTAAGTTATAAAAGCTAAGTTATAAAAGCTAAGTTATAAAAGCTATAGAACCACCAGGATGGCCTTCTCCCCTTGTGGGAGAAGGTGCCCGTTAGGGCGGATGAGGGGTAATAATAAAACTATTTTCAAAAATTAAATAAAAAGTGAAACATGCAAAAAATACATTCCCAACTTAAAACACTCAGAAAAACTAATCCATTGATTGTTAATTTGACCAATTTTGTCAGCGTACAAACCGTGGCAAATGTTTTATTAGCGCTTGGCGCATCACCGATTATGTCGCAAGGAATAATGGAATTAGAAGAACTTATATCGCTTGCCAATGCACTTTATATCAACATCGGCACTTTGAACGAAGAATTTTTACAGCAAGCAAAAAAAGCACAATTTGCCGCTAATAAGCGGCAAATACCGGTGGTTTTAGATCCGGTGGGTGCGGGTGCTACGAGCTATCGTACGGAAGCGGCGCAAAAAATTTTAGAGCAGGGCGTTAATATTGTACGGGGAAACGCTTCGGAAATTATTGCGCTTTCGGGTGAGGTGATAAAAACGAAAGGAGTGGATTCCACGGTCGCTGCAGAGCAAGCCATTAGCAGCGCGAAAAAACTGGTGGAAAAATACGGCATCACTGTCGTCGTCAGTGGTGAAGTGGATAAAATTATCGATAAAAAAAATCATTATTCTCTTTTCACCGGTGATGTTTTAATGACAAAAGTCACTGGCTTGGGTTGTGCTGCTTCCAGCGTGGTAGCAGCATTTGCAGCGATTAATCCGAATTTTTGCGAAAGTGCTTTGGCTGCAATGGCTGTATTTGGCGCAGCTGGTAAAAAAGCGGCAGAAAGTCATCCATTTCCAGGCAGTTTTTATAGCGCTTTGCTCGATAATTTATATCAAATGGATTTAAAAAATTTAAACCAATTCGCCCGCTATGAAATCGTTTGATTTATCGCTTTATTTAATTACCGATGATCAGTTGGTCACATTTGATCAATTACTAAATATTGTCAAAATTGCGATTGAAAATGGTGTGACGATGGTGCAAATGCGCGCCAAAAATACGCCTGAAAAACTGATGCTAACCCAAGCCAAAGCATTAAAATCGCTATTAGATTCAAAAAACATCCCACTCATTATCAATGATAATCTAAAAGTCGCAGCAGCGATCGATGCCGCAGGCATCCATTTAGGCCAAAATGACATAAGCCCAGACATTGCCAGAAAAATACTCGGTGAAAATAAAATCATCGGCCGTTCCATCGAAAATTTAATGCAAGCAAAAAACGAAAAATATCAAACCAGCGTCGATTATTACGGCGTTGGCCCAATATTTAATACAAAAACCAAAACCGATGCCGCAAAACCCATAGGCATCCAACAATTAAATCAAATCAGCAAACTCCTCACCAAACCCATCGTAGCCATCGGCGGAATCGACACAACCAATGCCAGAGACACTTTAGATGCCGGCGCAGCCGGCATAGCGCTAGCCAGCGCGATACTTTTAGCGGAAAATGTGGCTGAAACGACACGCATTTTAAGAGAAATTTGATGAAAACTTATCCGGTAGTTTTAACGATTGCTGGTTCTGATAGTTCCGGCGGCGCAGGTATTCAGGCAGATATAAAAGCGATTTCAGCCAATGGCTGTTATGCCGCTTCGGTAATAACCGCTTTGACTGCGCAAAATACGCAAGGCGTGCAAAAAGTTTACGATTTACCGGCAACATTTATTGCTGATCAATTAGATTCAGTTTTTTCTGATTTAACAATCAATGCAGTCAAAATCGGCATGTTAAATTCAGCTGATATTATCGAAGTCGTTGCGCAAAAATTAAAACACTACCAAGCTAAAAATATTATTTTAGATCCGGTAATGATGGCAAAAGATGGCAGTTATTTAATTCAGCCCGATGCTATTGCCGCACTTAAATATTTTTTATTATCAGAAGCCGATTTAATTACACCGAATTTGCCCGAAGCTTATCATTTATTAGATCATCAAACGCAAATACAAAATTCATTAGTTGAAGATTTGGCAAATTTGTTTAAAACCAGCATTTTACTCAAAGGCGGCCATGCCGGTGGCGAAACAGTCGAAGATTGTTTTTATGATTATCAGCAAAAAAAACTGAAAACCTTCAGCCACCCCCGCATCAACACCAAAAACAGCCACGGAACCGGCTGCACTTTATCTGCTGCGATAGCAGCAGATCTGGCACGCGGTAATGATTTATCGCATGCGATTGAGCAAGCTGAAAAATACCTGGTAGCTGCTTTGAATGCTGGCAGTCACTATCAATTAGGCAAAGATAAAGGGCCGGTGCATCATTTTTATCATTATTGGCAATGAGGGTATTTTTAAAATGATAAAATTTAGCGAACTCGCAGAAACTAATAAAAGTCTATTAAAAAAGATTATTCAACATCCATTTAATCAACAATTAGCTAATGCCAGGCTTGCGCCTGACAAGTTTCTTTTTTACCTTGAACAAGACGCATTGTATTTGGCAGATTTTTCATGCGCATTAAAATTGACCGCAAATCGTCTTCTTGAAGCCAGACATCGGGATTTATTAAATGGTTTTTCAGAAGGCGCGATTAACGCAGAACGCGAATTGCATGAAAAATATTTTAAACAATTCGGCTTGCATAAACCTTCTCATGAACAGCAGCCTGCCTGTTTTGCCTACACGCAATTTTTGCTAAATTGCGCTAGCAATAGCGCGCCTGCGATTGCGATCACTGCTTTACTGCCCTGTTTTTGGGTCTATCAAAAAGTAGGCGAGTGGATTTATCAACATCAAGCACCGAATAATCCTTTTTCTGATTGGATTGCTATGTATAGCAGTGCGGATTTTGCGGAATCCACGGAGAAAATGATCGATTTGCTGGACTATTATTCCAGCAAATTTTCTGATGAATCCCACATCGCAAAAACTTTTTCCCGCAGCATGCAATTAGAATATTTTTTTTGGGAGGCAGCTTATCAGCGGTTGAGCTGGGTGGATGCAAATAGCGAATAACTGGCATCTTAAATCACCCCTCATCCGCCCTAACGGGCACCTTCTCCCGCAAGGGGAGAAGGGTCTCTTCAAGGTTCAATAGCTTTCTATACCTTTTGCACTTGAAA
>CAYTUN010000018.1:0-29426 GCA_964441315.1 uncultured Gammaproteobacteria bacterium
GTAAGATAGAAAAATATAAGAAATATTATGAATGATATAGAAATGCTATAGTAGACAACTTTCAGCGATTCCCACTGAAAAAGGGCCGCCCGATTTTTTGTGTATCTGGGCCAGGTTTGCAGCTGGGGAACTGATTTTTTAGTGCTGATAAATCTACTTTAAACAATTCCGGTTCAGCAAGATAATCTTCCCCATTTTTTATGATATTAACTTGATCAATTGCCACTAATTGGCAATTTTGATAAGCTGCATCCTGACAAATGCTAAAGCTGAATTTTGGCTTATCTAAACTCGGTAAATCGTCAGGCGTTAAAGTCAAAGTGAGCGCATTATTGGCGCAAACTGTCATGCTTTGATATTGCTGGCCGCTTACTGCTTCAATTTTAAGATAACGACCATCGTTTAAATCTGTGGAATTTAATCCAGTCAAATAAGCGCAATGTGAATAGAGATTAATCGCTTGTTTTGCGCTTGAATTAGCTTGCGTGCAATCTGCTAAATCGGCGTAAGTGGCTGTGCAAGAAAAAATTAAAGCTGCTGAAATTAAACCCAATTTTATTTTCATAAATAGACCCTCGGTTAAAATTATTTTTTTCTGGGCTATCTAATGGCCTTGATAGATAGATAACCGAATTTTTATCATTGGTCAATACCGTTCAGGAATTTTTGCTGGGCAAGGTTCTGGGCTTAAGCAGGGAGAAAATGTAGCAAAATATTTTTTAAATATTTTTCAGTAATTTGTGAAGTTGTATTTAGAAAATTTGATTTTTTAGATTACCCCTCATCCGCCCTTACGGGCACCTTCTCCCACAAGGGGAGAAGGCCATCATCAAAATTTAATAGCTTTTTACAACAAGGATTATTTCATGGCAATGCTATTTATTTTATTGGCAGATGTCACAGAAGTTGGCCTTCTCCCCTTGTGGGAGAAGGTGGCCCAACGGGCCGGATGAGGGGTAATTTAAAATATTTTCAAAAGCGAATTTTTATTACCATGCTCACTTGCAAAAGCGCATAGAAAAAACAGCTACTCATAACAAATCGTATTATTAATTTTAATCCATTCTTCCGCAGAGTTATTAATTGAAATCGATTTTGGCTGAAACGCACTTAAAATGATTTTATTTTCCCGCTCGGCGATGAATTTACAATTTTCGCCTTGAATTAATGCTAATACTGCGTGATAACCCATCAAACTGCCACTGACGCGATCTTTCATAGTGGGAGCGCCGCCGCGTTGAATGTGCCCTAAAATCACGACTTTATATTCACGCGCAGTCAATTTTTTTAATTGTTCGGATATTTTGATACTGCGGCCGATTTCACCAGCTTCGGCAACGACAATAATGGAAGCTAATTTTTCGCGACGCGGTTGTTTTAAATGACTAGCCAGTGTTTTTAAGTCCCAGCGCACTTCCGGCATTAAAATATATTCAGCACCTGCTGCAATACCGACATTTAATGCTAAAGCACCAGAGTGGTGTCCCATCACTTCGATAATAAAATTTCGCGTTAAACTAAATGCAGTATCGCGAATTTTATCGATGGCTTGCAATGCAGTATTACAAGCCGTGTCGAAGCCAATGCAATAATCCGTGCCAGTCACGTCATTATCAATCGTTGACGGAATACCAATCACTCTAATGCCGGATTCTTTAAATAATAATTCTGCAGCTTTAAAGCTGCCATCGCCGCCTAAAATGATTAGGCCATCAATTTGTAATTTTTTTAAATGCGCAATCGCTTTTTGGCGAATAGCTTTTTGTTTAAATTGCGGAAAGCGCGAGGTTTTTAAAATGGTGCCGCCTCGCTGGATCGTATTGGCGACATAAAAACTGTCTAAATTAAATAGCCTGCCTTCGGCTAAACCTTGATAACCTTCTTCGACGCCAAAGACTTTTAAGCCATGATGTACTGCAGTGCGCACTACCGCGCGAATGGCAGCATTCATGCCGGGCGCATCGCCGCCGGAAGTCAGTATTGCGATATTTTTAATTAGATTTTTTTTCATAAAAAACTTCCTTATTATAGGGTTATTTCAGCACTATGCTGATAATTGATGATTTTCGCTTCCTTCAAATTTATATCTTCTTCGCCGGCATAAATTAAATAAGGTTGACCACAACGCTCAACTACCAACTTTTTAAAATAATTAATCCCTTTTAAAAAATCATATTGAAATGTTTGCGCAGATTTAATTTCAATCGGAATTAATTCAGCGCCTCTCTTGTAAATTAAATCAATTTCATAATTTTGCTGATCACGCCAGTAATATAAATTTGCATCACGCGCTTTGTTTAAGCGGCTTTTAATCAGCTCCATTACCACCATGTTTTCAAATAATTGTCCGCGTAAAGGATCGCGATCAATTTGTGCTAAGTTTTCGATCTCCAATAAATAACAAGCTAAGCCAACATCAGTAAAATAGAGTTTAGGTGCTTTTATCACCCTTTTTCCAAAATTTTCATAATAAGGTGAAATTAATTGGATTAAATAAGATGCTTGCAAGATAGACAGCCAATTTTTTATGGTGTGGTTACTGACGCCAACTTCATTTGCCAATGTATTGATATTCAAAATTCCTGCGATCCTGCCAGCACATAATTTAATAAAACGTTGAAACACTAATAAATCTTTTAAATTAATCATTTGACGCAAATCGCGTTCTAGATAAGTTTTAACGTAATCACGATACACTTGTGTCGCATCGAGATTTTTTTGATAAATGCGCGGATAAAAGCCACGCAGTAACCATTCATTCGACTTTTGCTGGATGCCTTGGTTAGTCAATTCAGCGATGCTTAAAGGTAGTAATTCCATGATCGCTGTTCTTCCTGCCAGCGATTGGCTTAGTGCTGCATGGAGTTGTAGTTGATGGCTACCGGTTAAAATAAATTGGCCATTTTTTCCTGATTGATCGGCAAGGAGCTGAACGTAGGATAAAAGTTCTGGCACATACTGCACTTCATCAATAATCAGCCCTGAACTCAATCCCGCTTTTGCGGGATTGAGCAGGGCTTTGGGATCACGGCTAGCTATTTCTCGTAAGGAGGGGTCTTCCAGGTTTAGGTAGGTGTGATCTTTGAATGCGCTTTTGACAAGAGTCGTCTTGCCAGATTGCCTGGGGCCGAGGACGGTCAAAACGGGATATTGTTTAGCACTGTTTAATAAGGGCTCGAGTAGTTGGCGGGCGAATTCCACTTCTAAAAACTCATATTGGTTTGACTATTTGGAAGTATGACTTCCAAATAGTCAGGATTCAAGTGGGAGTGTGCTCTGATTTCTTGGGCTAACGCGCTACTCAACTATCCTTGGTCCGCTGGGTCCCGCCTTCCTGGCGGGATCCAAGGGATCCAGGGATAGGTGATTAGCATTTTGCTTAGCAAAAACGGTGGATTACGCTGCGCTAATCCCCCCTACAACAAACAACCTGGGTTATTGCTGGTTAGCGAGATTTAAATAATAAAATTAGGCCAAGCACAATTAGCGTGCTGGTCAAAATACTAGGCATAGGAAAATAATTAAATCGAGCTAAAACATCAGCAATACCCACGCTAACCAGTATCACCCCGCATGCTAAAAAACCAAGCCGATTTTTTGCAGAAGAAAGCGAAACCGCAGTAATTTCAACCTTATCCTTTTCGATTTGAGAATCAAATCGTGAATCCAATCGCGAATCTAATAATTTTTCCGTTATTCTCGGCACATTTTCACGAAAATTTTTAACAAGATTCTTAATGCTGTATTTTTCCTGCATCCAACGTTCCAAAATCGGTTTAGCACTGCCCCATAAATCTAGATCGGGATAAAGTAAACGCGCTAAACCTTCAATATTAATTAACGTTTTTTGCAATAATAATAATTGCGGCATGATTTCCATATGAAAGCGGCTGGCGGTTTGAAACAAACGCATTAATAATTGACCGAAAGAAATATCTTTTAATGGTCGCGCAAAAATCGGTTCGCAGACGCCGCGAATTGCTGCTTCAAATACTTCAACGCGCGTGCCTTTTGGCACCCAGCCCGATTCCACATGCAAAATCGCGACTTTGCGATAATCGCGCTGAAAAAATGCCATAAAATTCAGCGCTAAATAATTTTGGTCAAATGGACTGAGCGAACCCATGATGCCAAAATCAACCGCAATAATTTGTGGATTTTCCGGTTGGCCGCTTTTAACAAATAAATTGCCCGGATGCATATCGGCATGAAAAAAACTATCGCGAAACACTTGGGTGAAAAATATTTCCACCACGCGCTCGGCTAATTTTCGCATATTGACGCCAGCTTGTTTTAAAGCAGCAATATCAGCAATACGCGTGCCATGAATGCGTTCCATCACGATCATATTGCTTCGGGTATATTCCCAGTCTACCTCGGGAATATACAGTAAATGCGAATGCAAAAAATTACGGCGCAATTGCGAAGCATTCGCACCTTCACGCATTAAATCGATTTCATCAATTAAATTATTTTCAAATTCTTTCACAATGCCAGTCGGCTTTAAACGCCGGCTATTGGCAGAAAATTTTTCGGCTAATTTCGCTACCATCATCATTAAGCCGATATCGCGGCGAATAATTTTATAAATATTTGGCCGCAAAATTTTTACTACGACTTTTTGGCCATTATTTAATTCAGCCGCATGTACTTGTGCAATCGATGCAGATGCCAGTGGTTTATCTTCAAATTTTGCAAATATGCCAGAGAGTTGATTTCCCAAAGAAGCTTCAATCATCGCCTTAGCCATTTCCGAAGGAAATGGGGTTACTTGGTCCTGCAATTTGACTAATTCAGCGATAATATCGTCTGGTAATAAATCGCGTCGAGTCGATAATTGTTGGCCGAATTTCACGAAAATCGGCCCTAATTTTTCAAACACAATGCGGATCGTTTCACCGCGTGTATGTTTTTTGCGACGCCAATTCCAAGGATTTAAATAGCTTAAAAACTTAAAGCTGGAAAACGCCGGCGCTGAAAAAATTACACGATCAAAGCCATATTTTGCCAAAATATATTGTATATAAAGTAAACGAAAAAAGTTTTTTATCGTTTTCATTCCGCATCCTTTTTGCTTCGCAAAATTTTCACACGCGCTGACAATCGTTCTGTTTCAAGGCGCATTGCATTAATTTCCTCATAAAAATTTTCACATTCATATTTTCCTGGCAAAATACGTGCTTCTTCTTGTAAATATTCGGTTAAATTTTGAGAAAATTGTTGTTGCGAATCCTCTAATTTTTGACGAAATTTTTTATTGGTTCGGCTAAAAATCTCGGTTAATTTGTCGCCTATAATGGGCGCTGCTAAATCTTCCCATTGATATTGCGGCTTTAAATAAAACCGATAAAAATCTTCCACCAAGCTCATGTCGCCTTTCAGTGTAAAATAATCTTTTAAGTCATAAAAATTTTTTAATTTGGTTAAAGCACGAAAACTTTTCAAAGTATCAGAAAAAACCTCGGCATCTGCAGCATGTACATAAGTGCTGGCAAAATTAAAACCATCGCGATGAAATATTACAAATACCGTCGGCCAAGGTTGAATATGAAAAGCAAGCACTTTTCCAGCCATTTTCTCTGCTTTTTGAGAATCAATATCATGTGGCAATAATTGAAACAGTTTTTCAAGACTAATTAATAATAAATTTATCATGCCGCTTTGGTTCCTTGATGAATTGCCACAATCCCACCGCTTAAATTACGATACTCGCATTGATCAAAACCCGCGGACAATATCATGCTTTTTAGCGTTTCCTGATCAGGGTGTTTGCGTATTGATTCCACTAAATATTGATAACTTGCTTTATCATTGGCGATCCATTCGCCAATTTTTGGAATGATATTAAACGAATAACCGTCGTAAATTTTTTGCAAGAGTGAATTTGTCGGCCGTGAAAATTCTATGACTAAACAACGTCCACCGGGTTTTAAAATACGCTGCATTTCCTGCAATGCCGTTTCTTTACGCGTGACGTTGCGTAAACCGAAAGCAATCGTAATTAAATCAAAAGATTTATCCGCAAATGGCAAGCATTCCGCATTCATTTGCATGATTTGAATTTGCTGGCTAAAACCTTGGTCGATCAAACGGTCGCGACCGACTTTTAACATAGCTGCATTAATGTCTGCTAAAACAACTCGACCAGTTTGTAAACGTTTGGCCATCAATGCGCTCAAATCGCCCGTGCCACCGGCAAGGTCCAACACTAAATAATCGGGTCTAACGGAAGCGATTTCAATCGCGATACGTTTCCATAGCCGGTGCAAACCGGCTGACATCAAATCATTCATGATGTCGTATTTGTTTGCGACAGAATCAAATACTTCTTTAACGTATAAAGTTTTTTCTGCTTCGCTGACTTTTTTGAAGCCAAAATCGCTATTTTTCTCGTTGCTATTGTCTTTCATAAAGGGGCTTGATCAAGTTGTTACTTAAAGAATTATCGCAGAAATTAAAGACAAATAAAAAGATAAATAAAAGAGACGGATAAATTTCTCAAAAACTTTAGACTTACACCTTTTACACTTGAAAATGGGATTTTTACAGATTCACTATTTCCCCATTATGGCGAAATCGACTATTACTTGTTTGCTCACGTCATCTACTCTAATAAAATTTGTTTTGCCGACCGCGCCACTATTATTAATACAAGCAATAGAAGTTATTTTAGGATCAATTTTTAATTGTCTATTAGAATCATATGCGCCAAATACAGTGAAAACGCAAGAATAATTTAGTATGGAAGCACCGCCATTTGTCCTGGTGTTTTCTGCATCAAATTCTTTCTTATTGTAGTATTTCCCACAAGCAAAAATTTGGTAAGGAGACGAGGTTTGTAATGTAACTGTATTATTTGCCGACAGTACGGGAGGAGTATTATCGAAGTTAACGCAACTCGCTTTTTTATAATCGTATTCAAATTCTATGCCACTCTGGTTGTGTATTGACACTGTCACTTTATAAGCGGCGGTATTCTGATCTAGTGCGCTGCTTGTGGTTGTCAAGCTAAACAAGGATAAGGCAATTAAAAAAGGAAGCGAAGTAATAGCCGACATAATCTTATTAGTTTTCATTTTATTTGCCTCCAGGCGCATTTGAAGAAAAGCTTTATCAGTCAATATTTATTATAGCAAGTGTGGTTGAGTTTTATCAGGTAATGGTATTATTTAGCAGAAACGCACACGCCAAGAGATTTATTTTTCTAGCAATTTCCTAATTAGTCGTAAAGGGGAAGCCTGAGGATTTTTCATCGATTCTACGGGCAAATGAAATGTCTGCTCCAACACATATTGCCCACTCAAAGCCGCATGCGAAACCTGATCGGTAAATACAATCCAGCTGCTATGTACCGGAAAATGAAAATCAATTTTTGGCACGGTTTTTTGATAACGCAAATCTTTTTTCA
This sequence comes from uncultured Gammaproteobacteria bacterium, assembly GCA_964441315.1. Taxonomy (GTDB): domain Bacteria; phylum Pseudomonadota; class Gammaproteobacteria; order CAYTUN01; family CAYTUN01; genus CAYTUN01. The sequence goes on from CAYTUN010000018.1 coordinate 7,409, forward strand.
TGCGATTATGCAGTTCAAGCATAATGTGATCATATTCACTGCGTAAACTGCGCGTCATTTTTAATTGATAAAGTAATTTTGCAAACCAGGGTTTATAAGGCGGAATAACTGGCCAAAAACGCTTAATTAAATCCGGAAAAGGTTCGCCGATGTGCCAGTGGCGACTTTTTGCTTCGGGATTAATATTAGTAAATACCCGTAAAATCCGTTTGCCTTGATTGGGTTTGCTCGGAAACGCATCGACATGTAAACGCGTATCATCTTTGCGATAAGAAGGCGCTTTTCTTCCGGCAATTTCCACCGGGCGGTAAGTGGTGCGCCCCATGCTTAAACCGGCTTGATAATGCGGAAAAAGTTGCAGTAAAAAATTTTTGCTGGTTTGTGCATAGCGGTGTAATAAATTTTTTAATCTGCTGTGTTCGCTAATATCTGCATTTAAACCGAATAATTTTTCCGTGTTTGGATCGAAACTAATATTTTTAACTTTATCTGAGACGCATTTTGGATCCAGCCAAATTTTTTCTTCATTTAATAATTCAAAATCTAGATTCGGAAAAAATAAAATATTGCCTTGTTCCAATTTTTCGGCATATTCATCGGAGCGTTCAGTCAGTGACCAAAGCGCCTGATGGTAAATTTGGATCGTTGACATCAATTTTCCTTCGTAAAATTTATAGAGTTAAATTTTGTGAGTTGGGGATTTTGATTGCGGGAGTATATACCCATTACACCTGAAGATGCGATTTTTAACGAGCAGATTGCGGCGCATTTGAAATGTTCTTGATTCGGAAAAGCTTGCTGTCAGTCTGCTCAAATATTTTTATTAATTTAAGTATTTTGCCACTCATCTATCCCTGATCGGCTGGGTCTCGCCCTCCATGGCGGGATGACAGTGAGAGAATGTTTAGCCTAAATCAAAGCTTTTTGAGCATTTTTCAGCGGGAACCGCTGAAGAAATTCTGTCCATCTTGCAAAACAGGCTGATTTTGCTATTCTCTCAGTTCTGTCAAACGAGGTTCTCTATGTCTTCAGCCCTGATTCAAGCCGTAAGTGATGGTGAATTTGATCAAAAAGTTTTACAGGCCGGTCATCCGGTGCTGGTTGATTTTTGGGCGGAATGGTGTGGCCCCTGCAAAATGATTGCGCCGATTTTGGACGAAGTGGCTGGCGAATACGAAGGCCGCGTCAAAATCATGAAAATGAACGTTGATGAGAACAGCAATACGCCGGCAAAATATGGTATTCGTGGCATTCCAACTCTGATACTGTTTAAAGATGGTGATGTGCTGGCCACGAAAGTAGGTGCTTTGACCAAATCGCAACTAAACGCGTTTCTTGATCAGCACATATAATAAAGCGGTTCCCGCTTTATAAAGTGATTGGTGAGGGTTGGGGTGCTAAATTGTTGAACTTGGTGTTTTTTTGAAGTTTCAAAATTTATTAAATTTTAATACCCCGCCGCTTGCGGCGGGGTATTTTATTTCAACCAAGAACCGCTGAAGCCGTTGTAGACATTTAAATCGCTTATGCTATGATTATAAAAACTTTCGCCAGCAGTTCCCGTGCCATAGCCTTTTTTCAGCGGGAACCGCTGACTTTTCGCAAGTCCTCTTGCAGTTGGTTTCAACCCCCGTTTTGAGAATATAAGAATAAACCTGACTTTTTAGCAATTCATACATGCTCAACAAATTCACTTATACCAACCTGACGGGTTTTTATTTCAACATTTTTTTAATTTTTTAAAGGTAAAATCTTTCATGAATTTAATCGACCTCAAACAAAGATCCCCCAATGAATTAGTCGCACTTGCCCAGCAAATGGGCGTTGAAAATACTGGCCGCACACGTAAACAAGATTTGCTTTTTAACCTGCTAAAAGCTCATGCGATGAATGGCGAAGCTATTTTTAGCGAAGGTGTTTTAGAGATTTTATCGGATGGCTTTGGTTTTTTACGTTCGCCAGACTCTTCTTATTTAGCTGGCCCAGATGATATTTATGTTTCACCTAGTCAGATACGACGTTTCAACTTGCGCACTGGCGACACCATATCTGGAAAAATTCGCCCACCTAAAGATAGTGAGCGCTATTTTGCTTTATTGCAGGTCGATGAAATTAATTTTGATAAGCCGGAACTGGCGAAGGACAAGAACCCATTTGAAGACTTAACACCCTTGTTCCCCTTGGAACGTCTTAAAATGGAGCGTGGCAATGGTAGCTCCGAAGACATTACCGCCAGAATTATTGATTTGGTATCGCCTATCGGAAAAGGCCAGCGTGGTCTGATCGTATCGCCGCCGAAAGCCGGTAAAACCATGATGCTGCAAAATATTGCCGCCTCGATTGCCAGCAATCATCCTGAAGTTTATTTAATCGTTTTATTAATTGACGAACGACCGGAAGAAGTGACGGAAATGGCGCGTTCGGTTCGTGGCGAAGTCGTTGCCAGCACCTTCGATGAGCCGGCTTCACGCCATGTTCAGGTTGCTGAAATGGTCATTGAAAAAGCCAAGCGTTTGGTAGAACACAAGCGGGATGTGGTGATTTTGCTGGATTCGATTACCCGTCTGGCCCGTGCTTACAATACCGTCGTGCCTGCTTCCGGCAAGGTATTGACCGGTGGTGTCGATGCCAACGCCTTGCAACGTCCAAAACGCTTTTTCGGTGCTGCCAGAAATATCGAAGAAGGTGGCAGCCTCACGATTATTGCCACTGCCTTGGTTGATACCGGTTCGAAAATGGACGAAGTCATTTTTGAAGAATTTAAAGGCACCGGTAATATGGAAATTCATCTTGATCGCCGCATTGCAGAAAAACGCGTGTTTCCTGCGATTAATATCAATCGTTCTGGTACTCGCCGTGAAGAATTGATCACCAAACCGGATGAACTGACCAAGATGTGGATCCTGCGTAAAATCCTGCATCCGATGGATGAGTTGGCTGCCAGTGAATTTTTAATTGATCGATTAAAAAATACTAAAACAAATGAAGAATTTTTTGATTCGATGAAAGGTAAATAGTATTCAGCGGTTCCCGCTGAATCAAAGTGGGGGTTGGGGATCAAGCTGGGGATGGCTTTGGAGTTTTTTAAAACTTTAAGGCGATTGTTTTGTAGGGTCCTGTGCTACTCGCCATTTTTAGAGCGGAAAACTAGAAAATATCTAAAACACAAATGATCATGCTAAAAAAATTCCTGATTTTGCTGGGTTTATGCAGTTTTTTACTGTTGACCGCTTGTGCTACCTCGCGACCGATTGATCAAGGGCATGTCATAAAAATAGAGAAATTAGCGAATAAATCCTATGCGCCTAGCGAAGGTACCGCTGTCGGCGCAGGTGTGGGTGCAGGCACTGGAGCTGCAATTGGCGCATTGGCTGGTGGTGCGGCGGGCACGGCACTAATGATAACGACATTTGGCTTCGCAACCCCCTTGGTTCCTGGCTTAATTGCGGGTGGAGCGCTTGCCGGTGGTGGCATGGGTGCGGCTGCCGGTGGCGCGGCTGGCTATGCCAAGGATGTTTATAGCCAAGGTAGTGGATTCTATCAATTTACAGTAAAGCCAGATGACGATAAGCCGCTGATTATTGTCAATCAACCGATGATTGAAAAAATTGAATTAAACGATTGGGTTGAGGTTTATGTCAAAAAAGGTAATTTAGCATTAAAAAAATATAAACCTGTTCATTAAATTTAAACTTTGCTTTTATGCTGATTAAAACAGGCCAACATTGTTTTTTTGCTCCAAGCAAGCAATGCTAAATCGGTTTTAATCGGCCGCAAAGGAATAGGCCCTAGACCAAATGAGAAAAAAATTTCACACTTTAATCAGCATCAGCTTTATTTTATTTTTTAATAGTTGCTTTGCAATCAATGCGGATCAATTAAATAACATTGTTGATCAAACGATTGAGCCTTTAATGGCAAAATATCAAATCCCTGGCATTGCTGTTGCCATCACCCTTAATGGAGAAGCTTATTTTTTCAATTATGGTGTGGCGACGCGAGAAACCAATCAACCAGTTACCAATGACACCTTGTTTGAAATCGCATCCATCACCAAAACTTTTACCGGTATTTTAACAGCGCATGCTGTAGCAGAAAAACAAATTAATTTATCTGATCCCGTTTCGTATTATTTACCTGAACTACGCGGTTCCGCTTTTGATCATGTGCAATTAATTCATTTAATCACTCATACCTCAGGGCTTCCCTTATATTTGCCTGAAAAAATAACAACACAAGAAGAATTCATGGTTTATCTAAAAAAATGGCGCTATGAAAATCAGCCAGGAACCTGGCGTATTTACTCTCATGCCGGTTTTGCATTAATCGGCTTAATTATTGGTAATGGCAGTTTTGATGAATATGAAAATTTACTAATAAAAAAAATATTACAGCCGATGGGATTAAATCATACTTATTTTTCAGTTCCCGCCGAAGAAATGCAAAATTATGCAATGGGTTATGTCGCAGAAAACCAGCCACGACGTTCGGCAAAACAGCAATTATTACCACCGGCTTACAGCTTAAAATCAAGCTCTAAAGACATGATTCGTTACTTGCAAGCGAATATGGGCGAGTTAAATTTACCAAATACTTTGCAAGCAGCCATTCAAGCCTCACAAGTGGGTTATTTTAAAACGGCAGATTTAATTCAAGCTTTGGGCTGGGAAGAATATGCAGAACCTTATAAATTACACAATTTATTGGTTGGCAATGGCGCTAGTTATTTAGATAGCGCCGCGCACCCCTTGATTCCAGCGCTTACCGAAAATAAAAATAATTATTTTAATAAAACCGGATCAGGCATTTTTACCAGTTATGTTGCGTTTATTCCCGGTAAAAAAATCGGCATCGTGATTTTGGCAAATAAATTCATTCCGCCACGCGCGCGTGCCAGCGCGGGTTATAAGATATTGCAGCAATTATTCAGTTTCAGCGGTTCCCGCTGAAAAGGCGGGATTTAGTTTCCCGCGATGAAAATGCAAACATAAACATAAACGTAGGGGGGGGGTAGCGTAGCGTAATCCACCGTTTTTACAAAGTTCATTCAAGACCGCCAAGCTCATTAAAACCGGTGGATTACGCTACGCTAGTCCCCCCTACATTTTATTTTGAAATGACGTCAAAACCCGATAAATTCTCCAGAAAATCACAAACTTATGTTATACTCACAGCCCAATTTTTAAGCCTGTTTTGAGGTCAAAAACGTGACTGAGCCCGAGGAAAAAATGCCTGAACAAATGCCGGTTTATGATGCTTCTGCGATTAAAGTTTTTAAAGGCTTGGAAGCGGTTCGTAAACGCCCTGGCATGTATATCGGCGATACCGATGATGGTACTGGATTGCATCACATGGTATTTGAAGTCGTCGATAACTCGATCGATGAAGCGCTTGCGGGCCACTGTAATGAAATTTTTGTTATTCTGCATATGGATGATGCCGTTACTGTTTCGGATAATGGCCGCGGTATTCCGACTGGTATCCATGCGGAAGAAGGCCGTTCTGCCGCTGAAGTCATTATGACCGTCCTTCATGCCGGCGGTAAATTTGATAACAATGCCTACAAAGTTTCTGGTGGTTTACACGGTGTTGGTGTTTCTGTCGTTAATGCGTTGTCGGAAAAATTAGAATTAACCATTTACCAAAACGGCAAAATTCATTCACAAACTTATGCGCGCGGCAAACCCTTGGCGCCATTGGCTATTAGCGGTGACACTGATAAGCGTGGCACTAAAGTACGATTCAAAGCTGATCCAGAAATTTTTCACAACGTTTTACAATTCAATTACGATACATTAGCCAAACGTTTACGCGAACTCGCTTTTTTAAATTCTGGCGTTACCATTCATTTAATTGATGAACGTGATGATCGTCACGATACCTTCGCATCAACTGGCGGCATTAAAGGCTATGTCGAATTATTAAATACCAATAAAAATCCGGCGCACGCCAATATTTTTTATTTACACGCGCAAAAAGATAATATTTTTGTAGAAGTGGCAGTGCAATGGAATGACAGCTATCAAGAAAATTTTTTCTGTTACACCAACAATATTCCGCAAAAAGATGGCGGCACACATTTAGCCGGTTTTCGTGCAGCATTGACCCGCACCTTGAATCAATATTTAACGGATTCTGATTTAGCTAAAAAAATGAAATTCACCATTTCTGGTGAAGATGCGCGCGAAGGATTGACCGGTGTTTTATCGGTCAAAGTGCCTGATCCTAAATTTTCTTCACAAACCAAAGAAAAACTCGTTTCCTCTGAAGTAAAGCCCATTGTTGAAGCATTGGTAGCTGAAAAACTTTCAGAATTTTTATTAGAAAATCCGCAAGCTTCAAAAGCGATTATCGCTAAAATTATGGATGCCGCGCGCGCGCGTGAAGCGGCTAGAAAAGCGCGTGAAATGTCGCGCCAAAAAAGCGGCCTCGAATTAGGCAGCCTTTGTCATAAATTAGCTGATTGCCAGGCGAATAATCCAGCCGAAGCGGAGATATTTTTAGTTGAAGGTGATTCCGCCGGTGGTTCAGCAAAGCAAGCGCGTGATCGTCGCTTTCAAGCAATTTTGCCGCTCAAAGGAAAAATTTTAAATGTGGAAAAAGCACGTTTTGATAAAATGCTCGCTTCTTCTGAAGTAGCCACGTTAATTACCGCTTTAGGTTGCAGCATCGGGCGCGAAGAATTCAATCCGGATAAATTGCGTTATCATCGCATCATCATCATGACCGATGCCGATGTTGATGGTTCACATATTCGCACATTACTGCTTACATTTTTCTATCGTCACATGCCAGAATTAATTGAGCGCGGCCATGTTTATATTGCGCAGCCACCTTTATATAAAGTGAAAAAAGCCAAACAAGAGCAATATATTAAAGATGATGACGCAATGAATTCCTATTTATTGCAAATGGCTTTAGATGACGCCGAACTTCATGTGAATAAAGATGCGCCTGCCATCAGTCAGAATGCGTTGGCCGATATGTTGCAACATTATCAAAATTTGCAAGCGGTCATTAATCGCTTATCACGTAAATACCCTAAAACAGTTTTACAATTACTGTCTGATATGCCCTTAATTAATGATCAAAAACTGCATGATGAAAATTTCATGCAAAACTGGATTAGCGAAATCAATCAAAAATTAAATTTTTTACAAGCTGATAATAAACATCTTAGTCTCATTTTAGAGAACCAGGAAGATTGGTTTATTCCAACTATTGTTTTAGAAGAATATGGCAACGCGATTAAAACCCGCATGAGCCGCGCATTTTTTCAATCAGGCGAATATCAACACATCGTTTCGTTCCAGCAAAAAACCCACAATTTATTAGAAGACAGCGCTTATATTGCCCGTGGCGAACGCAAAGCAAATGTCAAAAATTTCGCGGGAATTTGGCATTGGTTATTAAGTGAAGCAAAACGCGGCCTTAATTTCCAACGTTACAAAGGCCTGGGTGAAATGAATCCCGATCAATTATGGGAAACAACAATGGACCCTGAAACCCGCCGCTTATTGCAAGTGAAAATTGAAGATGCTGTTGCCGCCGATCAAATTTTCACAACATTGATGGGCGATCAGGTTGAGCCGCGGCGTGAGTTTATTGAGAAGAATGCGTTAGAGGCGACGAATATAGATGTTTGAAAATAAAATATATTAGGCAATTCTTAATCAAATAGATCTGAGTGTGTTCCCGTGCGAGTAAATATCACAATTTTTTGTTTGGGAATGATTTTATAAATTAACAGCCAGTCAGGTTCAATATGCAATTCTCGATGCCCAAGCCAATTGCCTGATAATGGATGGTCTTTGAGCCGTGGGCTTAATGGTTGTTCACCCTCAATTAATTCCATAATTTTTTGTAAAGATTTCAAATCCTTGTTTCTTCGCTTGCTCAGTTTTAAATCGCGTTTGAATTGCGTGGTGTATTCGATTTGAAGCATTTTTGATCTTACTTCAAATCTTTAAATAAATTTTGAACACTTTTTGCTTTACGAGTTTTTCTGTTGTCTGCATCCTTCATGGCTTTAATCGTTTTTTTATTGGGAATTTTTACACTGAAAGGCAGACCATTGTTTAAACAAATTTGCTTATAAAAAAGTCGTACAGCTTCTGCCGAGGTTAATCCAACTTTATCTAAAATGCCCTCGGCTTTACTTTTTAGCCCGGGTTCAATGCGTGTATTGATTGTGGCTATTTTATGCATATGTTTAACCTCTGACTAATGTATAACAAATGTTACACATTATTTCAAGCCAATGAAAATTGTTATAGAACACTCAAAACACTTTGACCTGAAAACCTGTTTTAATTTATATTTAAAAAAAAGGATTATATGATGAGATCAATGTTGCAATGCAATGTGATTATAACAGGAGCCTCAAGTGGCATCGGCGAAGCTTGTGCGCATGCGTTTGCTAAATTAGGCTGCAATTTGCTGCTGATTGCCAGAAGGCAATCACGATTGGAAAAATTGAAGCTGGAGCTGGAAAAAACGTTTTCGATTCGGGTGGCGATTTTGGCAGCTGATGTTCGAGACCATCAAACCATTCGGGATTATATTCAGCATTACAATCAATCGCATTCGATCGACATTTTAATTAATAATGCTGGCCTTGCGCTGGGCCGCGATAAATTTCAGGATGCTGACCCGGCGACATTTGATGCAGTAGTTGATACGAATATTAAGGCTTTGCTGCAAATAACTTCAGCAGTTTTACCTGGCATGTTAAAAAATAATTCGGGACATATCATTAATATTAGCTCAATTGCAGGCCATGAAACCTATACCGGTGGCACAGTTTATGCGGCGACAAAACATGCAGTGCGGGCGATTAATGCAGGATTAAAAAAAGATTTACATGGTACCGCCATTCGCGTTACTTCAATTGATCCCGGTATGGTTGAAACCGAATTTAGTTTGGTGCGTTTTGGTGGTGATGAAACTTTGGCTAAAAGTGTTTATCGCGGCATGCAGCCGCTGACAGCGGCTGATATTGCCGATTGCATCGTTTTTGCTGCCACACGTGCACCGCATATCAATATTTCAGAAATTAAACTTTATCCGACGGACCAATCTTCTGCTGAAATGGTGCATAGAAAAGAGTAAAAAAATTAGCATGGTTTTTTATCACGTTTATCTCATCCCCCCTACGCTGATAATAGGTTGATCTGACACAAATGCGCTTTGTGGCTGTTGAATAACCTCAGCCATGACAGGTAAAACTGTCTGGCAAAAACCCTTTGTGTCGAATGATAAGTAAACGTCTTTGCCTCTCTCTTTACTATATACCGCTGCAGAGGTATCTGGGTAATATGCAGTGTAAACCTTTGCAATCTCGTTCATTTCAGCTGCAGTCAAGCCAGGATAGTGAATGATAATTTTATTACTATAAGTTTTTTCATCAACTGGATTCCTTTCAACTTTAAAAGTTTCCTTACCAAGTAATTTTTGATTTAAATTTTTTTCTCGTAATTGTTTGTTAAGTGACATAGCATGATTTAAAACTGCGGCTTCGAACTCGTTTCCATTATTAACCCCACCTCTAGTAAGTTCTAGATTTTCTAGTATCAAATTAATAAAATCATTTGTGGAAAAATTAGAGACCGCAAAATTGGTTCCAAAAACATTGTTTGCAAAATCTAAGGCCAGCTTTTCATTTAAAATTTGCGCCCTACCAAAAAGCATTTGTAAAAGTAATCGGTTTTTCTCCGATAGATCGGTGATGCTTTGAACTCTTTTTAGCGCCTCTGCATAATCAGCAGTCGGATTTAAAAGGGCATTTTTACGATTATGAACCGCCTGCATCAGGCGCTCATAGCCTCCTATCTCATCTTCTGGATCTTTTTTTAATCGGAAGCAATCGGGCAGACGGTTATGCGCTCGCTCAATAAGGTTGTCAGGAAGAAGGCTATCACTACCAATAATCCTGTCATCCATAATCCACTCAGACTTAAGACCTGCTAAAAGTTCTGTTAGAAAATAATGATCGGCATATGCTAAAACACTTTCTTTCAGCTGATCAAAGGAGCTGGAATTTTTAATCGATTCATGATAGGCGCGATCAGAAGGCGCCGATAGTTTAAATAAGGTTGATAAAAAGCTTTCTTTATCTTGATCTGAAATTTTAACATTTCTGGATTTAGCCTCTTGGCTCAAGAATATTTTAATAATTTCTAGTGTCGATTTGATCCAGGGTCTTAATGCGATTTGTACCTTTATTGAAGCAATTAAAAGAGCGTTTTTATTATTTGTTTGTTTCTGGATTTATTTTACAATTTCATCAAAATCAGGTTTATTAAGGATGCGATAAGCCAAGAATACAAAAGGCTTGCATTTAATAAATGCTTCACTCGATTTATTGAAATCAATTGCATTATCTTCAGACATCAATAATTTCAAACCTGTAGCATCAACATGAAAGAGAAACAGTTGTAACCAGGAAAAAGTTTTCAAAGGACCATTTAACAGGCTATTGAAGAAATCATTTTTTTTATCCAGGTTTTCAAATAATGAATTTGAGTTATTTGGTTTAGATATTTCTTTCAATAGATTTAGCAATTCTTGTATTATGACGTTAATGCCATAGCGTTGCTTTGCATCTTCAAAAAAATCAATCATAGGGGGGGCTAGTTATAATTTTTTTAAGTTGAGGCGTGACTTCTGAATCTTTTTTGCCTAGGCCCATTAGGGTTTTTGCTTTTAGATTAAGTTCTTCAAATTTAGCGCCTAAACCAATAATTGCTTGCTTGTATTCTTCCATAACTTACCTTATATGTTTTTTGATGGATTTGTTTATTAGAGACAAGCTTTTTGCGTCATAAAAAACATTTTAAATATGAATAATTATATTATCATCAACTATCTTTTAATATCAATAACAGGGTTTCATGCTAGTATTGAAAATATGGGTAGCAGAAAGAACTCAATAAATCACCCCCTTCAACTGTAATTAAATAGAAAAAATCATGGCAAAACTCGATCCAATCAAGCATTGGCTAGAAAAAGGCATTATTAGTTCAGATCAAGCAGAAGCAATGCGGCAGAGTTTGGTTGAAAAAAAAGCGGAGAAAAATCCGGACAGATTAATCGTTATTCTTGGTTCTATCGGCGCTATTTTATTGGGTCTGGGTGTTATCTTATTTTTCGCTGCGAATTGGGAAAAAATTATACCGCTTTTACGCGTTGTGATGCTGACCACAGCGACTTTTACTGTTTATTATTTAAGTTATTATTTCAAATATCAAAAAAAGCACTATCCAAAACTTGGCGCTTCGCTAATATTTCTGGCGGCTTTTCTGTTTGGGGCAGAATTGTTTCTTATCGCGCAAATTTATCAGGTTAGTAGTGGTAAAGGTTATTTATTAGTCTACATCTGGTTGCTGGGGATTTTACCTTTGGCTTATGGATTGCGCTCAATTCCAATAGCGGGGCTTGCCGTTGTATTATTTTATATCGCATTGTCCTGGTGGCTGATAAAAAATTCAAACTACAATTTATATGGATATGGGGCCGCCTTGATTTTTCTTACAGGCTCTCTTGCCATCTTTAATTTAGGAAAATTGCAACGCTATTGGTCTGGTTTTGAAAGAATGGGCTCAATTTATCGATTCACTGCATTTGAAATCAGCATGATAACCCTGCTTGTTTTAACATTTAACCTCGGTAACGACAGAGGGTTTAGCAGAACTATTTTTGAATTACTAAATTTAAACAATGCTATCTATTTTTTATCTTTACTGGCATCAGCCTTCTTTTTATTTTTAGCGGCTATCTACTATCAAAAAAAGCGGCGTGAAAATTTACTCAATACGGAAAACTTATTAGTAGCAATTACTTTCATTTGCATAATATTGTATATGTTTTTTCCAATTGAATCCGGGCTAATTTCGATTAGCGCCAATCTGTTAATAGCAGTTATCTGTTTGGTTTTAATTTACAGCGGCAACAAAATACACAAAACCCATTGGATAAATTTTGGCGTCAGCTGGTTTGGAATATTGATTATTTTGCGTTATTTAGATTTGACTTGGAGTTTGATGTCGCGCTCATTATTTTTTATCAGTGGCGGCATTATCCTCATCATTATTTCTTTCTTGTTTGAAAAATACCGTAAATGGCTCAAATCTCAATCAAAAGATAGCGGTCAAAAATGAAAATACGAAATCTTTATATTTTAATGGCTTTTGTTTGGTTGATTATTATTGCCGGATTTACTGCTTCTAAAGAATATACGTTAAGGTATGGCGTTGAAGTGACGCTAAAAACCGTTCCTATTGATCCCAGAGATTTATTTCGCGGGGATTATATTGTGCTTAGATATAATATTAGTGATATCGACAGGAAAAAATACGCTTATTATTCTAATTTAAAAGCAGGTGATACGGTTTATGTCACACTAAATATCGAGAACAATCAAGCTGAGATAAAATCCCTTTTTCTTCGAGCACCTAAAGATCAACTATTTATTAAAGGAAAAATTAAAACGGTTTACCCCAATCATTGGACAGTAGACTACGGAATTGAAAGCTACTTTCTGCCAGAAGGAAAAGGTTGGCCCATTGAAAATGAGCGGGGTAAAGGTTTAACGGTGCGCGTTTCCATTGATCGGTTTGGTAATGCTGTCATTAAGCATTTAGAAAAAGAGGGTAAAAAAATCGTTTTTGAATAAAACTTAATAAAACACAATATTGCCAAACCTGTCTTATTCCTGCTTGATTCTATATTTAGGTAAAACGTGAATTTGTTCGCGTTGTAAAAATGCGATCATTTTTTCGCGTACAATACAACGCAAATCCCATAAATCTGGCGCTGAACTGGCGCTGATTAAAATGCGTAGTTCGATACCATTAATCGATGTTTCAGTGACTTGAATGATGGCAACTTTTCGGTCCCATAATTCTTGTTGTGACATGATGCTTTCCAGTTCTTGGCGCAATGATGCTAAATCGACTTGATAGTCCACATACAAAAAAACTGTTCCCATTAAATCTGCGCTAGTCCGCGTCCAATTTTGAAAAGGTTTTTCTGAAAAATAAGTGACGGGCAAAACCAGGCGGCGCTTGTCCCAGACTTTGACGACGACATAAGTGAGATTGATTTCTTCGACATTGCCATATTCGCCTTCAACAAAAATGACATCGTCGATGCGCAAGGATTGGGTAAAGGCGATTTGGAAGCCGGCTAAAATATTGGCCAGACTGCGTTGTGCTGCAAACCCCAAAATGGCTGTCAGTAAACCGGCGGAAGCGAGAAGAGTAATACCTAATTCTTTGACACGTTCAAAATTAATTAAAATCACTGCGATGGTGATAAATATGGCAATTATTTGTAGTATTTTTTTCAGATAACTAAAAATAGTCCGTATTCGTCGCTCAGCTATATTATTTGGTTTACTCAAATCATATTTTTTATGAATAATTTTTTCAGTTGCAGCTAAAAATCTTAAAAAAATGATTAACATGAGCGAAGTAGAAATAACACGCGAGATAAGAATGCTTTGGTTTTCAAAGCGGGTGTTGGAAAAAATTTCGACGATAAAAATCGCTGCGGTTAGAAATCCAATCAATGAACTGATCCATAACGCTAACTGATCAGAATAAATGACATAATATGATCGACCCAATAAATGCGATAGCATTTTCTTAATCGCAAAACCGATTAGAAAAAAAATAGAAAAAATAATTAGCGCTATAACAAGATTAAAATATATCGGCATATGTACTTCGCTATGGACTTAATTTTTATTATGCCTTTTGTTTAAAAAAAGCTATCTGAGATTTATCAAAAAATAAGGTAGGGTTTAATGGATCACCCCTCATCCGCCCTATCGGGCACCTTCTCCCGCAAGGGGAGAAGGACAACGTTATGAATATCTGCCAGTAAACTAAACTCTGATGTAATGAAATAAGTCTTGATAGAAATATAAAAAGCTATTGAGTTATGAAGAGATTCTTCTGATTTGCCATGAAGTATGTCTTGTTATAAGAAGCTGTTGAACCCTGAAGAGGTCCTTCTCCCCTTGCGGGAGAAGGTGCCCGTCAGGGCGGATGAGGGGTGATTTCAGGATTCCGCAGCGGTGAGGAATTTTATTTTTGTTTATTGCACATATTCAAAAATCTTCACCACTTTTTGCACGCCGCCAACTTTGCGTGCGACATCCGCAGCCACATCGCCTTGAGAAGCTGTCACGATGCCCATTAAATAAACCGTGTTATTTTCTGTCACGACTTTTATGGTGGCAGATTTTAGGCCTTTTTCGGCAATCATGGCGGATTTTACTTTGGTGGTCAGCCAACTGTCGCTGGCGATAGCAGCGTTGGATAGGGGTGGTTCGACGGTGATTTCATTATAAATGCGGCGAATGTCGGGAACGCTTTGCACAATGTTATAGACTTTTTGTTTTAATGCTTCTGTTGGCGCTTGTCCGGCTAATAAAACAATTTTATTGTAGCTGGAGACAATGATGTGTGTTTGTTTATAAATTTCTGGATCTGCATTCAAGCGATTTAAAGCAGTATTGGCAATATCGCGATCTTTGATGACGGTTTTAATCGAGCGCTGATCAGAAACAACAACGCCGCCAGCAGTTGCTCCCGCAACAAATGCAACTGGTAGACAAGCAGTCAATGAGAAAACCAAAGCGATAAGACTAATAATCACACGTAACATAAAAAACCTCCTCAAATAGCATCAGCTGCGGTGTGGACTGTATCGGCTGCGACATCAACGGTATCAGCAGCGACATCCGCCACAATACAACCTGAGCAGAGCAACACAATTATCGTTAATAAAAAAACCAAACGTTTCATTTTTATAATTTTTTAAATTTTAATACTCCGCCGCTTGCGGCGAGTTCCAAAGTGCGATGGGGTTTCCAAAGGGGAGAATGCAATTCTCCCCTTTGGTCGCCGACACGAATTTACTTCGTGTCGAGCGAAATTATAAACAGGAAATACCTCGCTGCTTGCAGTGGGGTTATTTTATTTCTCGGGAAATAAACTCAGTTCAATTAAATCGCAAATACAGTGTATCATTAATAAATGAATTTCCTGAATCCGCGGCGTATCGTTATCAGGCACGCGCAATTCAATCGCATCATGCGGCAAAATGTGAGCTAATTTACCGCCATCACCACCGGTCATTGCAATCACTAACATCTGCTTTTTAATGGCTGCTTCAGCGGCAATTAATATATTTTCTGAATTACCACTAGTGGTAAATGCTAATAAAATATCGTTTTTTTGACCCAAAGCACGTAATTGTTTGGCGAAAACTTCTTTGTAAGCATAGTCATTGGCAATCGATGTCATCGTAGCTATGTCTGCGCTTAGCGCAATCGCTGGCAAACCTTCACGATCACGGGAATAGCGATTTAATAATTCACTGGAAAAATGCAATGCGTCGCAACTCGAGCCACCGTTGCCGCAAGTTAAAATTTTATTGCCATTTTTTAAAGCGCTAATCATTTTTTCTGCGGCTTGTGCAATGCTATCGGGTAATTTTTCCTCTGTGCGTGCTTTTGCCGCAATACTTTCTGCAAAATGCTGACGAATAATTTTTTCAAAAACTGTTTTCATGCGAATCCAGGTCAAACGCGTTAATTATCCAGTTAATTTGCTGCTGTTGGTTGATAGCAATGACATCAAAGCGGATTTGATCATACCATGGGTGTTGCTGCTTTTGCAGATAAAATCCTGCGGTTTTGATCAAACGGGCACGTTTGGAAAAATTCACGGTTTCTTCCGGCAGCATTTGATCGCTATTGCTGCGGTAACGCACTTCAACAAAAACTAAAATAGATTTTTGCCGCATGATCAAATCAATTTCACCGCTACGCAGACGAAAATTTCGTGTGATCAGTTTTAGCCCGCGCTTTTCTAGATAATTAAGCGCGAGATCTTCCGCCGATTTTCCAATCGCTATTTTGGAACGACCAAACCATCGCTGAATTGTCCCCATGACACGACCCTGATAACCCGATTACTGTTATCAATGTACAACAAGCCGGTAGCGCCTTGAATACCGGAACTGCTTCTGCCGCTGTTTAATTTATTCGCCAATAAATAGGCATCAATACCTAAAGCATAAAACCGCGGGTAATTTGCATAAGATTGTGGCCAGAGCGAAATGACGCGTTGATGCAATGCATCCAGGGTGCCATTAGATTGCTGGTCACCATCAATAATCCAGGGCATATCAGCAAACACGACGCCACTGAGATCATTATCTTGCGCCGCGTTGGGGATGCCTTTGTAAACTTCAGATGTGGCGTAAACCGGAATAGCATCGGCGTAGTAGAATTTCAGCATTGGGCGAATTTGCCGCGCTTGTGCTGGGAAGGCCACCATAAATACGGAATCAAAATCCTCACGCCGCGTGGGTGGTATCGATTTATTTTTGCTCGATTTGAAATTTAGCAGCTGCTTGATCGCCTGGGTGAAGTTAGTCGATTGAGTGTAGGTCAATTGATCCACTACTGTGCCGCCTAATTGTTGATAGCGCGCGATAAATGCTGAGCTGATTCTTTGCCCGAGGGCGCCAGCCGGGGCAATAATTAAAGTGCGATCCAGACCGTTTTGCCGCATGCGTTCGGCTACTTGTATCGCTTCATCTTCGGGTGGCAGACCAAATTGATAAACGGATTTGCTGTTTGCCGCGACGGTATTCAGCGCTAATACCGGAACTTGTCTGTCGCCAGCAGAAATCAAGCTACTGACATCGGCTTTGGTTAATGGCCCAACGATAAAAGTTGCGCCTTCGCTGAGTGCTTGTTGATAAGCAGACTGGATATTTTTGCCTGCGCTATCGATTAAAACGATTTGCGGCGCATCAGCATTTAAAGATTTAGCATAGTAATAAGCTGAAAAAAAGCCATTCCTTATAGCGTCGCCGGTGGCGCCGAGACCGCCAGATAAAGGCACGATTAAAGCAATTTTTTGCGGCGCTCCTCCGCTCAAAATGCTATCAGGTGATACACTATCGGCAGAAGTCGTCGCCGTGCCACTAACAGCGCGCGTTGGCGCCGTGCTGCAACTAGCCAACAATAGAGCTAATAAAATTCCACCGAACCAGCAAATTGCTTTACGCATGCTTTCATCCTCGTAGCATTTTAATTAAGCGGATATTGTATACTTAAAATCGATCAGATTTAGTAAGAACAGGTATAGAGAATTGGATTTTTAGTTACCCCTCATCCGGCCCGTTGGGCCACCTTCTCCCACAAGGGGCGAAGGCCAACCTCGATGACATCTGCCAATCTAATAAACTTCAATAACTGCCAACCCAATAAACTGCAATAGAATGAGATACGCCTTGTTTTGAAAAGCTGTTGAGCTTTGATGAGGGCCTTCTCCCCTTGTGGGAGAAGGTGGCCTAACGGGCCGGATGAGGGGTAATTAAATACTATTTTCAAAAATCCTATTCATTTTGAGTATAAAATAAATTTTTCCTGTAATAGAGATAATCTGTCATGAGCAGAAGCAGCGGAATTTTATATATCATCGCCACGCCGATTGGCAATCTTGCTGATATGAGTTTGCGTGCGTTAGAGACCTTGCGGCAGGTGGATTTAATTGCAGCAGAAGATACGCGTCAGAGCAAAAAATTACTTTCACATTATCAAATTGAGACGCGATTAATCGCTTTACATGCGCATAATGAAGCCGATGAAGCTGAAAAAATTTTGAAGCAATTATTGGAAGGAAAAAATATTGCCTTAATTTCGGATGCTGGCACGCCGACAATTCAAGATCCGGGAGTATTATTAATTCAACGCGCATTGGAGAAAAATATTCTGGTGCGAACCGTGCCAGGCGCAAATGCTTTAATTGCAGCATTATCGATTAGCGGCTTGAGTGGCTCTGAATTTTATTTTGCTGGGTTTTTGTCCAATCAAAAATCACGGCGCCGGCAAAAATTAACCGAACTGAAGGCAATTCCGACGACAATAATTTTATATGAATCGACTCACCGTTTATTAGAATTACTCGAAGACATCCAGGCGATATTTTCAGAAAACATTAAAATTGTTTTGGCTAAAGAATTAACCAAAAAATTTGAAACTGTTTTTCCTGGTACTGCGGAAGAAATCATTTGCTGGCTGAAAGCCGATGAAAATCGATTAAATGGCGAATTTGTGATTTTAATTGCTAATCAACATGTTGTTGATCAGGGATTGGATGATAAAACACAATTGTTAGTGGATTTACTGCTTAAAGAAACTTCACTTAAATCGGCTGTGGAAATTGCGCATAAATTTACCGAGAAAAATAAAAAGCAGATTTATGATTATGCGTTAAAAAAAATGGCGGATAAAATTTAAGGTAATCAGGAATAGTACTGCGTTGCCTTGCGGGAGTCTAAAAAGATCACCCCTCATCCGACCCGTTGGGCCACCTTCTCCCACAAGGGGAGAAGGCCCTCATCAAAGCTCGACAGCTTTTCGAAACAAGGCGTATCTCATTGCATTGAAGTTTATTCGGTTGGCAGATATTGAAGTTTATTGGATAGGCAGATATGGAAGTTTATTAAATTGGCAGATGTCATCGAAGTTGGCCTTCTCCCCTTGTGGGAGAAGGTGGCCCAACGGGCCGGATGAGGGGTAATTAAAAACCTTATTCTTCCTCAAAAATCATCGAATAAATAAAATATCTCACCGTGAGCGGTGAGGTATTAAATTTCACTTGCAATTCCCTGTAGCTTGACGCAGGGTATTTGCTAAAACTTATATACTCAAAACGGAATTAGAAATTGATATGCATCATCATAAAAAAAATCTGGCATTAAAAGCTTACCCTTGGCTGGTAATCAGTTGCTGTGCGGCGTTTTTAATTTATAAGTATATTTTGCAGGTTTCGCCTAGCGTGATGACTAATGAACTCATGCAGGCATTTCATGTGAGTGGTGTTGGGCTTGGCAATATCGCAGCGACTTATTTTTATAGCTATTTTGTAGTGCAGTTATTTGCTGGTCTTGTTATTGATAAATTGAATGTGCGTGTTTTTACATCATTGGCAATCCTTGCCTGCGCGTTGGGCGCATTTGGTTTTTCCAGTTCACATTATTTAATCAGCGCTGAATTATCACGCAGCTTGATTGGCGCAGGCGCGGCATTTGCGACAGTGAGTTACATGAAAATCACTAGCATTTGGTTTAAGCCGGAGCAATTTGCATTTGTCGGGGGATTGTTGGCAACAGCGGCGATGATCGGCGCGATTTTTGGCGAGGCGCCATTGGCCTGGCTGGTTTCAATCGTTGGTTGGCGGCAAAGTTTATTTATCTGCGGTATTTTAGGCTTAATTATTGCCGCATTATTTTTTATTTTGGTAAAAAACCGGCCACCACAAGAAAATTTTGCAGCAACACAAACATTTATTCATTGGAAAGATTATTTAGTAGTCGTGAAAAATAAAAAAAATTGGTTACTCACTTTTTATAGCGGTTTGACTTTCACGCCGATCGCGGTATTTGGTGGTCTTTGGGGTAATAGTTTTTTACAAATCGCGCACCAGTTGACGCCGATTCAATCATCGACGCTGGTTTCATTTGCATTTTTTGGTCTTGCAATCGGCGCGCCAGCATTAGGTTATTTATCAGACCGCATGGGAAACCGTTATTTCATGATGCAATTCGGCGCTTGGGGTTCTTTATTTTCATTATTATGTATTATTTATTTGCCAATTTATTCTTATACATTATTTGCCGTTATTTTATTTATTTTTGGTTTTACTACCGGCGCATTTATGTTGGCGTTTGCTTATGGCAAAGACATTAACCCGATTATGCTAACCGCAACGATTGCTTCTTTAATTAACACCGGTGATGCTATTTTTGGCTCATTTACAGAACCCCTGACCGGTAAATTGCTGGATTTAAGTTCACAAGGAAAAATCACCGATGCTGCTCAGGCTTTTTCAGTCAGTGATTATCATTTTGCTTTGGCTTTATTGCCGCTGTATTTATGCTTCAGTATCGTTGTTCTTTTTTTTCTAAAGAAAAAAAGTGATGATGATGGAGTTAGAAATATTAAATAAACTCGCTGCGGATTTAGAATCAGGAGATTGCCGCGGCAGCGAAGCTCCCTCGCAATGACAAAGAATAAGCACATTGCCACGTTCTTGTCATTGCGAGGGAGCGAAGCGGACGCGGCAATCTCCTGACATAAAGTTGGCAGTAAATTTAAAAATGAATATCCAGATATTTTTAACAAACCCTAAAACGCTTCTTTAACATTTTTTTCTTAACGACTTGCAGCATGAGTTTTATTTTTTGGCAGCATTGCTAAAACCGATTTCCATTCTTCTGTTGTCACCGGCGTAATCGAAAGCCGGTTGCCTTTGCGCAAAATTAGCATATTTTTCAGCTTGGGATTATGACGTAATTGTTGCAAATCTATTGGCGTTTTAAATTTTTCCACTAACTTAACATCACGCAAATACCAGCGCGGATCGTTGTAATCACTTTTAGGATCATAATAAGAACTTTCCGGATCAAAGGCGGTGACGTCGGGGAATGCTTTGGAAATAATTTTTATAATGCCGACGATGCCAGGTTGTTTGCAGCTGGAATGATAAAAAAAAGCGAGGTCGCCTTCGCGCATTTCATCGCGCAGAAAATTGCGCGCCTGATAATTGCGCACACCATCCCAGGATTCTTTTTTTTCTGGGCGGCTGGCTAGATCGTCGATGCTGAAAGTTGCGGGTTCTGATTTAAATAACCAATAATTCATCGGAATATCCTTATCTGTTTAAATAAGATGGCATTGATCTTTTTGAGTAAAAAAAGCCCGAATATTTTTTAATGTAGTTTCTGCGATATTTTTAACAGCTTCTACTGTAAAAAATGCCTGATGACCCGTAATCAAAACATTCGGAAACGTTTGCAGCCGCGTCAAAACATCATCTTGAATAATTTCATTAGAAACATCGTGAAAAAATAAATGCTCTTCTTCGTAGACGTCTAATCCTAAATAGCCAATCTTACCGGATTTTAATGATTGAATTAATGCTACTGAATCCATAATCGCGCCACGGCCAGTATTGATTAGCATAACGCCCGACTTCATTTTATCAAGTGCTTTGGCATTGATGAGATGATGCGTGGCTGCATTTAAAGGACAGTGCAAACTGATAATATCGCTATGTGCATATAACGCATTTAAATCAACATATTTCCCACCGGTTTTTTTAAAGGCTTCATTTTCATAGGGATCATAAGCGATAACCTCACAGCCAAAGCCTCGCATAATTTCTGCAAAAACGCAGCCGATTTTTCCAGTGCCGATGATGCCAACGGTTTTTCCGTGTAAATCAAACCCCATTAAACCATCCAAAGAAAAATTATGTTCGCGCGTGCGATTATAGGCACGATGAATTTTGCGGTTTAAAGCAAGAATTAAAGTCACGGCAAATTCTGCGACGGCATAAGGTGAATAATCGGGCACGCGTGCGACTGCGATATTTTTTTTGCGGGCATAATCCACATTGATATGATTGAAGCCGGCACTGCGGGTTATGATTAATTCTGTGCTACCTTGTGACAGTAAATCGATAACGGATTTATCTACTTGATCATTTACAAAGCAAGTAATTGCACGGTAATTGCGCGCCAATTCCGCTGTTTGTGCTGATAAACTAATTTCTAAAAACTCAAGTTCGAACTGAAATTTTTCATTAGCTTGAGTTAAATAATCGCGTTCAAATTTTAAAGTGCTGAAATTGGCGATTTTCATGTGATGAATTTTAAAAAGTAAAATGGATTCTTCTTAGGGCCTGTTTACAATTGCTGTTTCGTGACGAAAAAAACAAGGGTTGAGTCAAAATTGCATCAAATTTGAGGCGGCATAGTCATTCTATGTAACGAAAATTTGATGCGATTTTGGCCAACCCTTGCTTTTTGCAGTAGAAAGAGCAATTGTAAACAGGCCCTATATTAGGATGAATACATTCAATTGAAAATTGATTTTTATTACCCCTCATCCGGCCCGTTGGGCCACCTTCTCCCACAAGGGGAGAAG
>CAYTUN010000019.1:0-29197 GCA_964441315.1 uncultured Gammaproteobacteria bacterium
CTTCTCCCCTTGTGGGAGAAGGTGCCCGTTAGGGCGGATGAGGGGTAATCAAATATAAAAAAATTCATCAAAAGGAAAAAAATGTTCATCATCATTTTAACTTACAAACATGCCATCGAAGTTATCGAGCCTTATGTGAATGCACATCGCGCATATCTAGATCAAGGTTATGAAAATAATCTTTTAATCGCATCTGGCCCTCAAGATCCACGGATTGGCGGAGTGATGATTTCCCAAACCCGCAATCAACAGGAACTTGAAAATTTTATTAAGCAAGATCCTTTTTATATAAATGATCTAGCGGATTATGAATTAATTGCGTTTAATCCGTTAAAATACCATCCTAATTTTGCTAGCTTCATTGAGAATTAATTGTCATTCAATATTGAAATTCGCAAAGCACAGCGTGAAGATGTTGCATCAATTATTAAAATTTATGCCTCAGATTTTCTCGGTTCACAACGAGAAAATTACACTGAGCCGTTACCAGAAGGCTACTATCAAGCTTTCGAAACCATTAACGCAGACAAAAATAATTATCTGATGGTTGCCACTCATGAAAACCAAGTGATTGGCAGCATCCAATTAATTTTTATCACGCATCTTAATCACCAAGGCCATAAACGCGGCTTAGTTGAGTCGGTGCATATAGGAGCCTGTCTCAAAATATTCCGCTGCAAGCGGCGGAGTATTAAAATTTAGAGCCTGTTTACAATTGCTTTTTCATTATGAAAAAAACAATTGTAAACAGGCTCTAATTATTTTTTTATCTCAAATACCCGGATGGAAACCCGATTGAATTAGCAAATTATGCCTCATAGTTTTATTTGACTTTAATTCATCCGCTAATTGCAACCAGGTTTTTATGATGGAATCGGGGTTGAGCGAAATCGCTTCGATGCCTTGTGAAATTAGCCAGCTGGCAAACTCTGGATAATCCGAAGGTGCTTGGCCACAGATGCCAATATATTTGCCTTTTTGCTTGCAAATTTGAATGGCTTCGGCGATTAAGTTTTTTACGGCGGGATCACGTTCGTTGAATTGGTTGGCGACTAAATTGGAGTCGCGGTCGACGCCGAGTGTTAATTGCGTTAAATCGTTGGAGCCGATGGAAAAACCATCGAAGTATTTTAAAAATTCTTCGGCTAATAAAATATTCGATGGTAATTCGCACATCATCATCACTTTTAAATCGCTGGATTTTTTCTTGAGGCCGCTGGATTTTAATAGTTGTTGTACTTGTTCGGCTTCTTTTAAGGTGCGGACGAAAGGGACCATGACGTGGGCATTGGTTAAGCCCATTTCATCGCGCACGCGCAGCATCGCTTCGCATTCGAGCATAAAGCAATCTTTAAATTGTGGCGAAACATAGCGTGAGGCGCCGCGAAAGCCGAGCATGGGATTTTCTTCTTTGGGTTCGAATAAATTGCCGCCTAATAAATTGGCGTATTCATTACTTTTAAAATCGGAAAAACGAAAAATCACCATTTTCGGAAAAAAAGCAGCGGCAATGGTGGCGATGCCTTCTTTTAATTTTTCGATGTAATATTCTCTGGGGTTTTTATAGGCAGCGGTTTTATTTTCAATTTGTTGTTTGAGTGGATTTTTTAATTTGGGATAATCAAGACAAGCTTTGGGATGAATGCCGATGGCTTGGCTGATGATAAATTCTAAACGCGCTAAGCCAACGCCTTCATTCGGTAATTGTCTTAAAGCAAAGGCTTTTTCAGGTTGGCCCACATTTAAACAAAGTTTCACTGGAATTGCGGGCATTTGATCAACCACATGATTTGCCGTTTCATAGCGCAATTTGCCTTGATAAACACTGCCAACATCGCTTTCGGCGCAATCAATTGTAATATCGCTTTTATTGCTAATTTTTTTCGTTGCATCGGAACAACCCACCACTGCCGGCACGCCTAATTCACGCGCAATAATCGCAGCATGACAAGTGCGACCGCCACGATTGGTGACGATGCCAGCTGCTTGTTTCATGATCGGTTCCCAATCGGGATCGGTCATATCAGCGACTAAAATATCGCCGGCTTTAAATTTCGCCATGTCTTTGACATGTTGCAAAATACAGGCTTTTCCGCTGCTGATTTTGCTGCCGATGCTGGAGCCTTGCGTTAATAATTTTCCTTTTTCCAGTAATTGGTAAGTTTGAATTTGATTGGATTTTTGCTGACTTTTTACGGTTTCAGGGCGCGCTTGGACAATATAAATTTTTCCATCCAATCCATCTTTTGCCCATTCGATATCCATCGGTTTGCCATAATGTTTTTCAATCAATAATGCAAATTTTGCTAATTGCAAAATATCTTGATCACTAATACAAAAACTTTGCTGTAATTTTTTATCGAGTGAAATTTTTTGCAAGCCAATTTTTTTATTGGCATAGCCAAGCTTTTTAGTTTTAATACCTAATTTACGTCGCAGTATCGCATCTTTATTTTTTTTCAAGGCGGGTTTATAAACATAAAATTCATCCGGCATCACCTCGCCTTTAACTACCAATTCACCTAAGCCATAAGCGCCGGTAATTAAAACAACATCCTCAAAACCCGATTCAGTATCCAGCGTAAACATGACACCACTGGCGGCCAAATCGCTACGCACCATTTGTTGGATGCCCACTGAAATTGCCACTTCTTCGTGTTTAAAATGATGGGTTATGCGATAAGAAATCGCGCGCATGGTAAAAAGTGAGGCATAAACTTTTTTAATTGCCAATAATATTTGCTCAAGTCCGTAAATATTTAAATAAGTATCTTGCTGTCCGGCAAATGAGGCATCATTTAAATCCTCGGCGGTTGCCGAGGATCTGACGGCAAATGAAACTTTTTTATTTTTTAATCGCTTCAGTAAATCGTTATAAGCGGCTTCAATTTCCGCATGAAACGTTTTAGAAAATTTCGCTTTTAAAATCATTTTTTGAATCTGATCTGAAGCTTTTTTCAGGCTTAAAATATTATTTACTTTGACTTTTGCCAATTCTTGAATGATTTTTGCGTTCAATTGATTATCCACGAGAAATTGCTGATAAGCCTCTACCGTTATAGCAAAACCCGTCGGCACTGCAATGCCCATATTACCAAGCTGGCTAATCATCTCACCCAACGATGCGTTCTTGCCGCCAACAGCGGCAAGATCATTTAAACGAATATTTTCGAAAGGCATGATGTTTTTTGACATGTTTTTATTCCAGTGATAATTAAGGTTTTTTTACAACTGCTTTTTCTGCTGTAAAAGAATAAATGTTTTGAGCTCTTCAATGGTCAATGGGGTGCTAAAATAAAAGCCTTGCATTTTATTACAACCACACTCTAATAAGATATTTTTCTGGGCTTCATTCTCAATACCCTCAGCGATTACTTGAATTCCTAGCTGCCGCGCAATATAAATGATGCCGCGAATAATTGCTATATTTTCGCTACTTTTACCAAGATCAGTGATAAAAGACTGATCAATTTTCAAATAGCTAATAGGAATTAACCGAATATAATTGAGACCCGAATAGCCCGAGCCAAAATCATCAATTGCAAGACTTAAGCCAAGCTGCTTGATTTCATTTAAAACCTCCGCGACCTCTTCGGTATTTTTAATCAATTTACTTTCTGTGATTTCCAATTCAATGTGTTCAGGATTTAATCCTGAAGAACTAACTATTGCCTGGATTTTTTCAATAAAATTTTTACGTCTTAATTGCTCAGTAGACACATTGACGGCAAGCACAAACGAATATTGAATTTCTTGCATCAGTGCATGCATATCACGGCAAGCCGTTTCTAATATCCAATTACCCAGCTCATTAATTAAGCCATTTTCTTCTGCAATATAAATAAATTCGTTTGGCTCCAGCAATTGTTGACTTGGCAAAACCAACCTGACCAACGCTTCAACTCCCGTCACTGCTTTGGTTTGAACATCAATAATTGGCTGATAATGCAAGACAAAACTTTTATTTTTTATTGCTGTTTTCAGTGCGTTTTCTGAATTAACTCGTTGTTGCACTGCATAATTAATTTCTTCACTGAAAAATTTGTATTGATTGCCTCCTTCATATTTAGCGCGATACATAGCGCTGTCGGCATTTTTTAATAATTCATCAGGTGTGCTGCCATCCTTGGGATAAAAGCTAATCCCAATGCTAGCGCTGTTACCAACCGAGTGGCCTCGAACTTCAAATGGTAAAGCGAGTTGTTGTAAAGCGCGGTCAATAATAGCTAAAACTTCTTCTTCTTTAACAAGTTCTGGGACGAGTAATACAAATTCATCACCACCAATTCGCGCCACCGTATCACCTTCGCGGACAGATTTGCGCAAACGCAACGCCACTTGTTTCAAGAATTCATCACCAAGCACATGCCCCAAGCTATCATTGATATATTTAAAACGGTCCATATCCAACATCATGACAGCAATTTGTGTTTTATTTTTCTTGGCAAGCGTAATGGCGCGGCGAATTCGGTCATTAAGTAAAACACGATTTGGCAAACGCGTTAAATCATCATGCGTGGATTGAAGTATTAACTTTTCTTCGAGTTTTTTTCTTTTAGTCGCATCATGAATCACCCAAACTCTGCCAATAATTTTATTTTTTAAATATTGTGGCGCTGAATATAATTCATAAGTTCTTCCATCGGTACAATAAAATTCTTCATTAATCTCCCGTTCTGGTGTTTTTGAAAAACTTAAAATTTCATTGAGCAATTTTTGTGGGTGCGTTAGTCGCGCAATAAAATATTGGATAGCATCTTTAGTATTAATCAAATTTACGCTTGGCGCTAAGTCACAAATCTGTAGATAGCGTTTATTACAATTTTGTGTCACGCCATCCAGATCTACAGCTAAAAGTCCATTATTACTTGCTTCATAGGAAGCTTGAATAAGCGATAAGCTTTTGCCAAGCGCAAGGCTATTACGCAATGCGGATTTTAAAAAAAACATACTGGCGCTAAATAAAAAAATAATTGCGCTGCCAATACTGATCACTAAAGCTGGCACAATGGAATCAATATTCAGTTGCACTTCTTCGACCAGGATCGTCAACCAAAGTATGATCACTGCCGACTCAAAACAAATCATTACCGCCCATGGTAAAAAATCGAGAATGTCAATTTTTTCTCTTATTGCACTATAAAGCCCATAGGCAACCATACTAATACTAATTAATACCAGGCCTGTCATGGTATGAAATGACATTGGCGTATAACCACCCCAGGCATAAGCGCCACGCAAGTGTACAAAATAAGCAATCGTAAATAATGCGCTAAAACTAAATACCGCGAGGCCAAATAAAATCAGACTAATGAGCTGGCTCCGGCGTTTTTTCAAAAAAAAATATGCAATTAATGCAAATGAAATCAGCATAAAACAAAAAGCTGTATTCGGCGCCATTCGTCCTGGATAGCCATACGCCGAAGGGGCCCAGTCTTTCACAACCAGCTCATCTAGACCAAAATTGGTTTTAAACAAGTATTCAATCGTCACCAAAAAAGCATGTGTCAGTAACACCAATCCAATAACTGCAGCTGCTTTCGGTTTTTTGACCAAAATAAAAAACAGCGCCAGCGCCGCCGCAGTTAGCGAAAGCGCGGTGTTATATTTCATGCTGATTTGATCCGGGTCGAGTTGAATAATAACGTCAATATGAAAGTGCCAGGAGATGACGACCATTAAACCCAATAAAAAAGCCAATGCCCATGCCAAGTGCGAGAAAAATTTGAGAATAATTAAGGTCAGTCCTTGTTTTTCCATTGACAGCTTCCCGATTGATTCATGCTGGGATCACAGCGATTGCGGCGCATCTATATTTTTAATTACCCTATAAATATAGACGTATCAACAATATAAAACCATACTACTCAGCGGTTCCCGCTGAGTGGCTGGTGGGGTGAGTTGGATTCATACTGGGGTCTGTTTACAATCGCTGCTTCAGCGACGAAAAGGCAATTGTAAACAGACCCTAATAAGAGAAAACATGATCAGCTTTAATCAACTCGCCATGGCTTATGGCGGCAAGCTTTTATTTAACGATGTCGAATTGAAGTTAACTGGCCAAACACGCTACGTTTTGGTCGGGGCCAATGGCACGGGAAAATCCACATTGATGCGTTTGATGAATGGCGAAGAGACGCCCATGATGGGTAGCATTTCCCTACCCAAAAACTTAAGCATCGGCTGGCTAAAACAAGACCAGTTTCGCTATGAAGAAACCTTGATTGTTGAAGTCGTGCTGCAAGGCAAAAAAGCGCTATGGGACGCACTCAAACAAAAAGAAGAATTGTTAAAGTCTGAACATTGGGATGAAGCGACAGCAAATCGTTTGAGCCATCTGGAAGAAATTATTAATCATTACAATGGCTATACCGCTGAAGCCTTGGCAGAGAAAATTTTAGTCGGTCTCGGTATTGATCAAAATTACTTATATGAACCCTTAAAAACTTTATCCGGTGGTTATAAGTTGCGTGTGTTATTAGCGCAGACCTTATTTCAGGAACCGGATATTTTATTATTGGATGAGCCGACTAACCACTTGGATATTGTTTCGATTGATTGGTTGGAAAATTATTTAAAAAATACTTTTAAAGGTTTGCTGTTATTAATTTCGCATGACGTTAATTTTATTAATGGTTTGGCGGATTATATTTTAGATATCGATTATGGTGAAATTCGCCAGTATAGCGGCAATTATCAAAAGTTTCTGGAAGAAAAGCGTTTAATTGAAGAACAGAAATTACACGAAAAGAAAAACATCGAAGATAAAATTGCGCAACTACAGTCATTCGTTGACCGCTTCGGCGCCAAAGCCAGCAAAGCCAAACAAGCGCAATCCAAAGCTAAACAAATCGAAAAATTGGAATTACCGGATATTAAAAAATCCTCGCGTATTGCGCCGAATTTCGAATTCAAAATTAATCGCCAGCCTGGCAAACGTGTGCTAACGGTGAAAGGCATCAGCAAAAAATTCGAATACAAAACGATTTTCGAAAATGTGAGTTTCAATTTAGATCGTGGCGAAAAATTGGCGATCATCGGCGCTAATGGCATCGGCAAATCCACCTTGCTCAAAACGATCCTCGGCCAAATTCCCGCCGACCAAGGGGAAGCGGAATGGGGGCATGAAACGTATATTAGTTATTTTTCACAAACACATCACGAATTATTAAATGAACATTTAACTTTAGCTGACTGGATGCAAAAACATTCAGAAAATACCACGATGCAGCAGCAATTCAATGCATTAGGACGTGTGATGCTCGCCAAAGAAGCGATGCAAAAAGATATTCTGACTCTAAGCGGCGGCGAAGCTGCGCGTGTTTTATTGGCAAAAATTATGTTGGAACAAACGAATGTATTGGTGTTCGACGAGCCGACCAACCACATGGACATCGAAACAATTGATGCCTTAGCAGAAGCACTCAACCGCTATCCCGGCACTTTAATTTTAGTCAGCCATGATCGCGCGTTTATCAGTAAAATTGCGAGCCGGATTATTTATATTCCGCAGAGTAAGAAGTTGATCGATTTTCATGGGAAGTATGAGGAGTTTGTTAAGGAGCATCCGCTTATTTCGTAGCCAATTTAGCTGAACTAAGCTGTTGCTCTTTTAGAAAGTCTATCACAAATCTCACCCGCTCTTCGCATAACAATAATGCTGGCTCAAAATTTTTATAGTCATCTTTTAAAGTCTTTTTTAATTCAGTCTTAATCTCATCAAAAAATTTACTGTAGTCAAATCGAGATACATCTTCAATTGCAAATTCAATCTCTTTAGCTGCGCCAGCCAATACATTGTTATATTTTAAGCAAGCAAAAAATAATTTATAAGATAATTTTTTTTCTCGGTCTTGATCATTCTGATTATTTTCGGGTTCTTGGCAATAACCTTCCAAACGAGTTAATAATTCTTCTGCACTAATTTTCTTATCTGGCATTGTTTGCCATGTTCTATAAAGAAAATTCGCTGGATCAATTAAAACTATGCCATTTTCAGCAACTAAAAAATTCTCAAAGCGCCAATCCAATTCTGCTTGCGCAAACACAAACCAAAGCGTTAATACATAAAATAAATTATTTAAATTGATATTTTTAGCTATCTCTGCAAATTGCTGATACAAATTCTCATTTTCTATGTTTTTGTCTTGTTGAGATACATTAATAAATACTTCATTGAAATCCTCGGGTTTCTCAGCAAAATCATTAGCATTTTGATTCAGTATATCTTCCAGATCATCTATTTTTGCTTTTAAATCCTGACCCGCTAATTCTCTGGACAATACTCTGTACGGATAATGAGAGGAAGCGGCATCATGCAGCAAACCTAATTTAATCTTAGGATTACTAGGGTTTAATGCATGCGCTAACGATCCCATTACGAGCTCAATTATTAACTGTTCATGCATCAAAGGCTCTAAAATTTCTCTCAATTCCGCTGACGAACAATCTTTATTTTTAAATAATAATGTCAAATATTTTTCGAATATTTCTTTTGACGAGTCATCGAGCTTTTCTTCAAAATTTTTTTTAAATTTTTCAATGTCGATTCCTTTTACTTTTTTTGCCGCTATCAAAAGCTTGGCTGTCTCACTCGCCTCAGACAACCCAATACAATTTTTATCTTTTCGTCGCAAAAAACTCAGAAAATATGGCAATAACTCATTTAAGCTTTCTGATGATATATGTTTTTTATTTTGAGAAAATCTCTCTAATAATGCCAATATGGCTGGTGATTTCACTATCCATTGTTTAGAGATATTTTCTTTTCTTTTGACTTTAAAAAATTTTGGATCAGTAGCGCCGCTCATCGTTTTAGGCAAAAGCTTCAGTTCTTTAAGATTTACGAATTTACTGAATTTTATAGGTAAATATAATTTTGGGTGTGGAGATTTCTGTTCCATTTTTAATCAGCCTTGATTAGCGTTAAGACTGTCATTACCAACCAAAAGGCCACTCTCAATTTCTGTGTGTAAATTATCAGGCGTGATTTGTTTCAGCAAGGATTCTAATTGATAGGTTTTTTGGATAAGAAGATGCTGTTTTTCTACCAGTAATTCGACAGTTTCTCCTTCAAAAATTCCTAATTGTTTTGCGATAGCGCTTGAAATCTTGATACCAAGGTTGTTGCCCCACTTTGACACATGTAACAACATAAAATTGCCTCTTGTTTGTTTTGATGATGGATGCATCATTTTCCACTAATAAAAATTACCCTATCCCAATATAAATATCCAAAACCGTCTTATTACGATCCAGCGCCCGCTCATCATAAACTTCAAAATCCACCTGATAGTTTCTTTTGCCCTGAAAATCTTTTAATAATATTCGGCTGTGTACGCAAGGGAATTTCTGCAGCGATGTTTTCTTGATAAAACTTTCCAACAATTTGACCAATCCTGGACACTTCAGGATTCATTTCGTTATGGCTATTGGTGCGGACTTTTAAGCCAATTAATTTAATGACATTTTGGTGGACTAATTGTTTCTGCATTATTTTTCCTTGGGTTTAATTAAGAAAGCGCAAATTAAAGCGATAAGAAATGTTACTGGAAATAAAAACATGGCAAAAGCATAATCGCCGGCTTGGTAGCTACTGGCTTCTAGAAATTGTTTGTGATGCAGATGCATTAATGAGCCGAAGAAAGGTTGAAATATTGCGCCGCCTAAAACGCAGCTAATTGACACGATAGAAGTTGCAGTGGCGGTTATTTCTAATGGATTGTGTTCTGCAATTAATGGGTAACTCAATACTTGTGCGCTGATGAAAAATCCGAGTGAAAAGAAAATGATGCTAATGGCGATAAATGATAAGGGTATTTTTATCATTAAAAGCAAAATTAATCCCAAGCAGATTAAGCCGGAAACCAACATGATAGATTTACGTTCGCCGCTGTGATCAGAGATTTGTCCGATAACGGGGCAACCGATGATAGAGCCGAGAAATAATAATGTAGTGGCGGTTGCAGCCTGATTTTCGGTTAAATTAAATACATGGTTTAAATATTGAATTCCCCACAGACCGCCCAGCAAAAAAATCGGTAAGTCCATGAAGCTCGCGTAAATGCCACAATACCAATTATGTTTTTTGGTAAATACTTTTTTAAAATTGTGAAAGTAATGTGATAGTGGATGATGGAAGCTTAAATCTTTTGCGGTTTTTTGGCCGGGTTGGTCCCAGACTAAAGCGTAAATAGCGAAAAATATTAGCAAACCAAAAAGCGCATTGATTAATAATGTGTTGCGCCAACCGATATGTTCGCTTAACCAGGCAAACGGCAATTGCGCCACCATGCCGCCGGTCATCGCCATGGTGACTACCAAACCAATCACTAAACCTAAACGTCGGGTTTCAAACCAACGTGAAGCTAAACGCATGCAACTTAAAAAACAAAAACCTCCGCCAATAGCCGCTAAAAAGCGGCTAAACGCAATGGATATCACCGACGTAGAAACAGCAAATAAAATAATTCCGATAATGCAAAGCGCCATCGCAATTAAAATGACACGGCGGGTAGAATAATGATCCAGAATGCTTCCAGCAACGAATAAAAATGCGACGTTAGTGTAAAAATAAACCGAAGATAAATTACCTATTTGCACGGCATTTAAATGAAATTGCTCCATCAATATTGGGCTGATGGCGTTCAGCATATTCATTTGAATGAATTCGAAAAAGAAAAATGTGGCGGCAGTCAGGCAGACCAGCCAAGGCTGGTATGATTTAGCAGTGGGGAGTTTGGTCATGTTTTCTCGTAAATAATGTAGGGGGGATTAGCGTAGCGTAATCCACCGGTTTTAACGAATTCCGAAAAAAAATGGTGGATTACGCTTCGCTAATCCCCCCTACGTGTTAAAAAATCAATCAACTAATATCCCGCTGGCAATAAGTTTCTTTCAAAAACAAACTCAACAAAATACTCAACACAAACGCAACCGGTAAAATTAATAATGCTAAATTAAAATTCGCTACGGAATACCAGGGAATATCGCCATGCATTTCATGCGACCAATGCAGTGACAATAGCCAGCCAAATAAAATTTGCGTAAATCCGCCAGCCATAATTAAGGTTGAAGCAATGCCTTGGGCGGTGCCAATAATTTCAGGCGGATTGCTTTCCGCGACCAGAGGATAAGTAATAATTTGCGCGCTGGTAATTAAACCCAAAGCAAAAAATAAAATAATGCCTAAATAAAATGGCATGTAATTGGCATACATGATCCAAAGCATAATGACTAAAGAAATCACTGCACACCAAACCATCGGCCGCTTGCGGCGGCCAATTCGATCGGATAATCCGCCGATTAGAGGAGAGCCGACGACTGTGCCGATGAAGACCATGGAAGTAACCAGGGATGCTTGGGCGCGGGTATAATTAAAAACTTCGGTTAAATATAGGCTGCCCCACATCGCGCCGAAAATAAAAATCGGTAAATTCATCAGCGAAGTGTATAAACCAGCAAACCAGTTTTGCCGACTGATTAATGCTTTTTTTAAAGCGGGCAATAAAGAAACATGGTGGGGATGAAAACTTAATGCAAAATTTTCACTATCATTTTTCGGTTGATTGCGTACAAAAGCCAATATCCACAACCAAAGAATAAAACCGACAGCCGCATCAATCAGCAGTGCCATTTTCATCCCATAATGATCAATTAATAATGTCATCGGCGTTTGCGCTAGCGTGCCACCGGCCATTCCCATCGTGACGACTAAACCAATTACCAAAGCCATGCGTTGCGGTGGAAACCAGCGCGATGCCAGGCGAATATTGCCTAACATACAAAAAGCACCTGCAAGTCCGGTAAAAAATCTGGCGATTTTTAAGACGATTAATGAATCCGACAAAGCGAAAACCAAAGTGCTAAGCACAACAACGAACATGCCGAGCGTAATTAAAAATCGCGCGGAATAGCGATCCAACAAAATACCAGCAGGAAATAAAAACAAAACGATACCATAAAAATAGTAGCTAGATAATTCTCCTAATTGCGCAGAGCTTAAATTAAATTTTGCAATTAATGCCGGATTTAGGGCATTGAAAATATTTAATTGCATGAAGACGTATAAAAAAAACAATGAAGAAGAAAAAATGACTAAGGATGCACGTGCTACATTATATTGCGGTTTTGTCATGAGTATTTATTTCCTTTAAAAAAATACGCCGCAGCACACACGCGGCGGAATATTAAAATTTAACTCTCTGAATAAGAGGGACTTCCTGACCAAAATGCTTACGGCAGGTAGCAATATATCTTTCATTGCCTGCGATCTCCACTTGCGCGCCTTCTTTCACCGGCTTGCCCGCTTCGTCAATCCGCATATTCATGGTGGCTTTTTTGCCACAATGACAGATCGTTTTAATTTCGATTAATTGATCCGCTAAAATCAATAAATATTTACTGCCTTCAAACGGCTCGCCGCGAAAATCGCTGCGCAAACCATAAGTTAATACCGGGATATTTAATTCATCACAAATTTGGCAAAGCTGCCAAACATGTTCCTTGTTCAAAAAATGTGCTTCATCAACTAGAACACAGCCAAGCGATGGATCTTCCAGCAATTTTTTTTGCGTGATCTGGAATAAATTAGTTTCCGCATTGAAACAAATCGCAGGGGCAGTTAAACCAATTCGGGAAGTGACACGACCGACACCATAACGAGTATCAATTAGCGGCGCAAACAGTAAAGTAGCTATACCACGCTCTTGATAGTTGTAACTGGATTGCAGCAATACCGTGCTTTTGCCAGCATTCATCGCGGAATAATAGAAATGGAGTTTGGCCACTGGAACCGCTCTCTGCTATGATTGCGCGCAATCATAGCATAATTTTTTTGAAAAACATGGCGATTAAAATATTTATCAGCTCAGTTTTATTACTGTTGTCATACTCCAGTTCTGCGCAGATGATGGATTTTCTTAAAGTCGGTTTTCAGCTGGGTCTTTGCCCTGAAAAAGAAAATTTACATAAAGACAGTTCGGATAAATGGGCGACAAATGATGGTGATTGGAAAAGTGATACCGTGTCATTTTCTGATGCCATTGGCAGCTTTGTGGGTGCGCAGTGGCAAGGTGTCAACTTTGGCGAAATTATCTGTGTTTATACCACCGCAGGCAAAGCAACATTTCCCATCGCCATCATTTATCAAGGCCTGGTTCCTGAGCCGGATGGCTATCAGTGGGGTCCTAATAATAGTGGTATACGTGATTGCAGGGCGCGTTATACAAAAGACTGCCCTTTTATGATAGAGAAGAAAACAGAAACACCTAAAGATGTTTATAAAGAACTGGATTTTTTTAAAGATAAAACACGGGACGATTTGTGAAAATTATTATGCAAACTTTACGCGGCTTAATTGTCGCTTTATTGTTGTTAATTAATTTACTCTTTTTACCTTCTTTAGCGATTTTAATTGCCGGCGTGCGTTTAATCACTCCGATTAAAAAGTGGCGCGATGGCATTGATTATTTTTTACACGAAATGTTACCACCTGCCTGGTGGGGTAC
The DNA here is from genome assembly GCA_964441315.1 of uncultured Gammaproteobacteria bacterium. Lineage (GTDB taxonomy): Bacteria > Pseudomonadota > Gammaproteobacteria > CAYTUN01 > CAYTUN01 > CAYTUN01. The sequence continues at coordinate 13,509 of CAYTUN010000019.1, forward strand.
AAATAATCTCATCATGGATTTTTTTCTAAAAACCCATTGGAACATTCAGGCTGATGCGAATTTAAATCGCAAGCATTGGTATTTTTTAATTTCTAATCATCAATCCTGGTTAGATATTTTAGTGCTTGGTAAAGTGTTTAATGCGCGCGTGCCGATGTTGAAATTTTTCATTAAACAGGAATTGCTTTGGGCTCTGCCGATTGGCGGGCTGGCAGCTTATGTCATGGGTTTTCCCTTTATGCGGCGCTATAGTAAAAGTTATTTAAAAAAACATCCGGAAAAAATCGGACAAGATTTAGAAACGACGCGCAAAGCTTGTTTGAAATTTAAAAATCAACCCGTGACAGTGATCAATTTTTTGGAAGGCACACGCGCCACACCCGATAAAAGAAAAAAACTGGCTTCACCGTATCAGCATTTACTGCCGCCGCGCGCTGGCGGGTTATCGTTTGTGATTAATGCAATGTCAGGTTTAATGCAAGAAATTATTGATGTGACGATCATTTATCCGCCGCGTAAATTTAATTTATGGGATTTTGTTTGTGGCCGAGTAGAAGAGATTAAAATTATTTATCGGCTGATACCAATTACGCCGGATTTATTGGGTAATTATTATGAAGACCAGGATTTTCGCGTGCATTTTCAGCACTGGTTAAATCAAACCTGGCGAGAAAAAGACCAATTAATTTCCGTCGAACAAAATAAAATGCTATGAAAAGCCTACGTATCGTCACGCGAAAAAGCCCGCTTGCATTAGCACAGACTGAATTAGTCAAAACTGCTTTATTAGCAAAAAATCCCGAATTAAAAATCGAAACCATCCCACTCCTCACAAGCGCTGACAAGCGCTTAGATATTAATTTAGCAGAGATCGGCGGCAAAGGTTTATTTGTGAAAGAACTAGAGCAAGCTTTATTAAAAAATAAAGCGGATATTGCCGTGCATTCCGTGAAAGACTTACCAGCGATTTTACCCGAAAGATTAATTTTAGCCGCGGTTTTACCGCGCGATGATGCGCGTGATGTTTTTGTCTCAAAACATTATCAATCTTTATCACAATTACCGGCTAATTCTTTAATTGGCACTTCGAGCCTACGCCGCAAAGCGCAACTCAAAGCACTTTGTCATGAATGGCGCATTGAAAATTTACGCGGCAATATTAATACGCGTTTAAAAAAACTAGCTGATGATAAATATGATGCGATTATTCTAGCTGCCGCCGGTTTAAATCGTTTAAATCTGCAAAACCAGATTCGCGATTTTATCGAACCCAACGAAATGTTGCCTGCTTGCGGACAAGGTGCCATCGGTATTGAAATCGCAGAAAATTCTCCCTGGCGTGAATTAATCGAAGAAATTAATGACAGCGATACTTTTGCTGCCATTACCGCGGAACGTGCTGTCGTGTTTGCATTAGGCGGCGATTGCCGCCTCCCAATCGCAGCGTTTGCTGAAATTAAAAAACATAAATTAAAATTACGTGCTTTAGTCGCTGATTTAAATGGTGAAAAAATTATTCATGCGGAAAAATGCGGAAAAATAAATGACGCGAATGAAATAGGTTTGGCAGTGGCAAAAGCATTAGTTGCGAAAGGTGCGGATAAAATTTTGGCTAAAGTGAAATTATTGGCAGAGAAATGATTTTTATAAATGCGCGCATGGCATTTTTGTAAAAAATTTGTTGGGGGTACAGACACCCCTCATCCGCCCTATCGGGCACCTTCTCCCGCAAGGGGGGAAGGACAACTTCGTGAACTTCTGCTAAAAGATAAATTAAATGGCATGAAATGTGCGCCGTTGTGAAAACATTATTCGGATTTGAGCAATGCTTGCTTTTTTTACTGGGGAAGGGTCTTATCCTCAATTAATAGCTTTTTGTAACAAGATGTATTTCATGGTATTGAAGTTTATTTGATTGGCAGATGCCATCGAAGTTGTCCTTCTCCCCTTGCGGGAGAAGGTGCCCGTGAGGCGCGGATGAGGGGTGATTTAACAAACTTCAATAGTTAATTCAACACATGAAAATATGCCTAACTCATTTCAATTACTAACCGCGGATTTTTTCAATCGCGATGCACAACTGGTTGCTAAAGCATTGCTTGGCAAAGTACTGCATGTGAAACATAAAAAAACCTGGCTGACTGCACAAATTATTGAAACCGAAGCTTACTACCTCGAAGACAAAGCCAGTCATGCCTCGTTAGGTTATACTAAAAAGCGCGCGGCGCTTTTTATGCCGGCGGGCACAATTTATATGTATTATGCGCGCAGCGGTGATTCGTTAAATATCAGCGCAAATGGTGAAGGTAATGCGGTGCTGATTAAATCAGGCATTGTTTATCAGGATGAGAATTCTGCAGAATCGATGTTAGCAACCATGCTAAATTTAAATCCCGGTAAAATGACTCTGCGCAAAATTGAAAAATTATGTTCCGGCCAAACGTTGCTTTGCCGTTCACTCGGTTTAAAAGTGCCTGATTGGGACCAACAAAATTTTGATGAAAACCATTTTTTTATGGCTGATCACGGCATAAAAGTTAAAACAATCATCCAAGCACGCCGCTTGGGAATTGCTCCGCATCGTGATCCGCATCATTTATATCGTTTTATTGATTATCAATATGCAGACCGCGCAACTCAAAATCCACTAAAAGCGCGCAATTGGGCTTTAGGAAAAGATTATTTAATAAAAGAATGATTATGCCGAATAAAGGTGTAGCCGTAATTATCACGCGCCCCAAACCGCGCGCAAATGAATTAATTCAACTATTTGAACGAAAAAACATTCCCGTTATTTACTTCCCCACTTTCAGAATCGAAGCAATACATCCCCTTTCCTTTGATCTGCGGGCCTTGCCCGCAGATAGTTTAGTCATTTTTACCAGCCAGAACGCTGTAGAAAATTCATTACCTTATTTGTCACTGAATGATAAAAGCGTCATCAGTATCGGTAGTGCCACCAGCCAGTTATTAGCATCGCATAATATAAAAGTCACAGCAGAAGCAGAAAAACCCTTTAGCTCCGAAAGCTTATTAAAACTCCCCTTATTAAAAAATGTTAGAAATAAAAAAATTTTTATTATTAGCGGTGAAGGCGGTCGTGATTATTTAGAAAATTTTCTAAATGCCCAAGGAGCTATTGTTGAAAAAATTGCAGTTTATCGCCGTCTTCCTGGTGGAATGGAAATTACCGAAACTCTCTGGCAAGAATGGCGACAATATAAAAAATTAATTTTGACTACACTCAGTTTTGAAAGCTTAAAATTTTTATGGCAAGCAACGGCTAGTTCGATTCGTCCGCAATTGGAAAAATTGCCTTTATGTGTGATGAGCGAACGCCAGGCACAGCAAGCACAAGAACTCGGTTTTCATGGCAAAATTTTTGTGACAAAAGCGGCTTCTGCCAACGCTTTATTTGAAACAGTGATGGAAATAGTTGAAGCGGATTAATGATTATTTGCTAAAGTTTAGGAGAAAAATAGTCATACTGATTATGGAAAATCAGGAGATTGCCGCGCTGCGCTCGCAATGACAAAGGGTGGTAACAATGCCTCTCCTCTTGTCATTGCGAGCGCAGCGCGGCAATCTCCTGACAACAATCTTCCATCCAGGTTTATTCGGCAGGCGCTACAAATTCCACGATCCTTTGTTATACTCTGATGCCAACCCGCTAAATTTTTAAGAAATAATATGGATAAAACTGCGATTGAACCACCGGAAGTTAACAAGTCGAAGCATCCAGCTTCTAAAAAGTGGCTGGTGCTGATTTTATTGATCGTGGCTTTCATTTTATTAATTTCCTTCGGCGTTTTTTCGAATATGCGCCATCAACAAGCAATCAGCGCTTTATCGCAATATCAAAGCTTGCAAGAAACACAAAGCACACAAATTAATCAATTGCAGCAGCAATTGTCACAACAACAGCAAACGATTAGGGGCCTTAAACAGGAAATGCAAACGCTAAAGCAGCGATCGGCTGCGCTATCAGCTGAACATAATGTGGATTTGCTTTCTGCTTTATTATTAGCTGAGCAAGCGGATTTTGCTTTGCGGTTTTTAAAAAATAAACCGGCGGCAGTGGAATTATTAAAACAGGCACAAGCCGGTATCGCGACTTCAGATAATGCGAACATCAGTGACGCAATTAATAATTTGCTATCTCAATTAAATAGCACTAATTCAGTAGATGATGCCAGCATCATTGCGCAATTAAAAAATGTGCAAACACTCGTCTTACAATTACCAGAAATTAATATTCCCGAACATAAAATTGCTTTTACTAACCCAATCAATCATTTCATTAGTTGGAATGAATTTTGGCAAAATCTCAAACAAATTTTTGCAAGTTTAGTAACCGTGCGTCAGACAGGAAACAAAACGCTATTAACGCCTGAAGCAAGACAGTTAATCATCAGCGCATTGCAACTTTTAAATGTTCAGGCACAAACTGCATTAGTCAGCCATAATCAAATAGTATTTCAATCCAGCTTGAAACAGATGCAGAGTATTTTGCAGCAATATTATGCGGCTGATAAATCATCAGCAGTAGCGTATTTGAAACAGAATTTGCAACAATTACTACAAATGAATATCGATCCTGATTTGCCTGATTTATCGGGATTGATTAAATCTATCAAAAGCGCTTTAAGTGCAAATTCAATGAGTGAGAATGCAGCAAATGCTAATAATGAAAATGCTGCTCCGGCTCGTCAAACTGCGCCAATCAAAACTCAAGCCCTGCCCTCATGAAAAAATTATTTTTTAGTTTAATTATCTTAGTCATTGCTATTGGCCTTGGCATTGTTATTGCTCGCAATCAAACTTATGTATTAATTGGCTGGAACCAGTGGCAAATTGAGATGACGGTTTGGGTTGCAGTTTTTTTATTGATGGTATCATTTTTATTATTTTATTTTTTAATTCGAATTTTTCTCGGCAGCCTGCGCTTGCCGCGGGCGATGCGCGGTTACTGGAAACATAAACGTGAATTGCGCTTACAAAATTATATTAGCCAGGCTGATGCGGCAATGCTGGTAGGTGATTACAAAAATGCTGCAAAAAAATATAAAAAAGCCGCGAAAATTTCTGCTGAGCCACAATTGTATTTTTTAAAAGCGGCGCAAGCCACCATCAATTTTCAACCTTCTGAAACACAGCCTTTATTAAATCAAGCGGTTGAATATGGTGATAATTTAGTAACAGCAATTATTCGCGCTGAGTTGGAAATTCACCAACAAAAATATGCAGAAGCAATTATCACCATCGAACAAGCTCGAGAAAAAGCACCCTTACAGCCTAAATTGCTGCGTCTGTCATATCAAGCCTATTTTGCCGCAGGCAAATGGGATAAATGCATTGCACTGCTGCCTTTCTTACAAAGCGAAATGATCTTAACGCAAACAGAATATCAAGCAGCAGCAGAAACCATTTATTGCCATTGGTTAGAAAAAAACTTGAATATTTACGCTAACGAAGCCTGGAATAAAATTCCCAAAACATTGCAGAAAAAAAATTCCCTATTGAAAGTTTACATAGCTTATTTAATCCAACAAAATCAAGCCGATTTAGCCGAAAAAGAATTGTATGAAATATTAAATAAGCATTACGATGCCGAATTAATATTATGCTATGCCGGAATCAAATATCGGGACACCAACAAACAAATTCACCAATTAGATAAATGGCTAAATAAATACGGTGAAAAAGCAGAAATTTATTTAGCTTTAGGCGAAGTTTATCTCCGTAATAAAATCTGGGGCAAGGCTGCATTTAATCTAGAAAAATCTTTAGCGCTCGAAAAAACCAAACGCGTTTATCTTAATTTAGCAAAACTCTCCGATGCCACGAATAAACCGGATAAAGTGAATTATTATTATCGTATGGCGGCAATGGTTTAGGTTGGCTCGCCTGTAATTTTGAATTAAGAAAGCCTTACTTTTCTCTCCTTTTTTTAAGCTGGCTTACCATTGATTTAGAAAATATTCGTAAAACCACAAGTAGACGAAAACAGCATTTTGTCTAAGATGCTCGCTAGCGCTTATGCATATTTAACTCAGTAACACAAACTGACATAGGCAGAAAAGCGTCCAACGTTGACAAATAAAATATTCTAATACTGGAATATTGGTCTAAATTACTTTATAATGAGAGTGTAAGTATGATTTTAAAATCACTTGTTTGGGTAGGCTCTTCCCGCTCTGACATGCAGGCTTTGCCATCAGAGGTTCAAGACGAGATGGGATATGCGCTCTATCAAGCACAATTAGGCTATTTCCCCCATGGGGCGAAGCCTTTAAAAGGATTTAATGGGGTAGCAGAGATTATTGCTAATTTTGATAAAAATACTTATCGCGCTGTTTATGTAACAAAACTGGGCGAAAAAATATACGTATTGCATGTTTTTAATAAGAAATCAAAAAGTGGCATTAAAACACCGAAAGAAGAGATAGAGCTGATCAAACATCGGTTACAAACAGCAAAATTAATCGAGCGAGGTGAAATATGAAAACAGCAAAAAAACATAGGGATGAAATTTGGGAAACTGGCTCTATTAATGTATTTGCTGATTTAGGCATGCCAGACGCTGAGGAAAAATTAGCCAAAGCAGAATTGGCTTTTAAAATTAACCAAATACTTAGCGAAAAAAAATTAAAGCAAAAAGAAGCAGCAGAATTATTAGAAGCTGATCAATCTAAAATCTCGCTATTAAGCTGTGGCCGCTTGTCGTCATTTTCAATTGAAAGGTTAGTTAGATATTTAAATCTATTGAACCAAGATGTTGAGATTGTTATTAAAAAATCCAAGAAACGCGCTAATCATGGGGTATTGCGGGTTGTTTATGCTTGATGTGTACTTCAGGCTTGATGATTGCAGAATTAAAACTGTTTCAGTTGTTTATTCAAATGAGTGCCCTGAAGTAATTCCATTGTTTTTCATCAACTAAACAACTACTGCTTCCGCCTCTACTTCTACCAAACAATCACCAACTAATTTTGCTTCGATTAAACTATTAGCTGGTCTGATATTTTTAAATATTTCGCCGTGTATTTTGGCAACAATTTCCCAATTGTTGATGTCGCTGACGTAAATTCGGGTGCGTACTACATTTTCTAAACTGCCGCCGAGTTGAATTAATGCTTGTTCGATGCGATTTAAAATAAAACGCATTTGTGCTGCGGGGTCATTTTTGCCGACGATCCCATCTGTCGAAGTTGCTGTCGTGCCGGAAACGATAATTTGATTACCGACGCGAATTGCTCGTGAAAATCCGGCAATTTCTTCCCAAATCGTGCCGGTACTATATTTTTCCATGTATTTTTCACGTTGGTTGGATTTAATCGAGCTGCTTGACGGCATCATAGCCATAAGTTTGATTGAAATGTGATGCAATACTTTTTTCCAGTTTTACTTCATAGCCATCTACCATGGAAATTTCCTGAATACCATCAATGTGCATCCGCTTTTCTTGAAAAATTTTTAAGCGTTATGCAAGATACTGCGATTACGGCTGTATACGAAATAAACCACCAAACCGACTAACGTCCAAATAGCAAATACTTTCCAGGTAAGCGCGGGTAAGTTGAGCATCAGATATAGGCAGAATATAACGCCTAGACTTGGGATTAAAAATCCAAACGGGATTTTAAATGGGCGAGCCATGTTGGGTTTGGTGATTCGCATAATCATTACACCAACGCACACAATTGCAAATGCAGCCAGAGTACCAATATTGACCAATTCAGCCACATGATGGATCGGTACAAAGCCAGCAACTAAAGCCATTATTACACCGACAAAAACAATAATCGTGATCGGGGTCTTTGTTTTCGGATTAATGCTGGCTAACCGTTGCGGCAGCAAGCCATCACGGGTCATCGCTAGAAAGACGCGGGTAAACCCGTAGTACATCACTAGGATCACGGTGGTCAGACCAGCGATAGCACCAACAGCCACGATGGCAGCGCCCATGCGATAACCCAAATTCAGCAGCACTTGTGCAATAGGAGAACCTACATTCAAAGTAGTGTAATGAGCAGCGCCGGTCAGCAATGCAGTGACTAGCATGAATATAATGGCACAACCTGCTAATGAAGCAATGATGCCAATGGGTAGGTCACGCTGTGGATTAATCGTCTCTTCTGCTGCAGTTGAAACCGCATCAAATCCAATATAAGCAAAGAAAATTAAAGCAGCGCCACTGACTACTCCGCTCCAACCAAAAGGTAAAAACGGGTGCCAATTTTCTGGTTTGACATGAAAAGCGGCAATACCAATAAATAAAGCAATTGCTGCTAATTTGATATAAACCACGATGGCATTGAATTTCGTACTTTCACGAATACCAATAGAAAGCAAAACTGTGATAAAAAAGATAATAAATACTGCGGGCAAATTGATCAGGCCTCCATCCCAGGGCCCATTGAGTAGCATCGGCGGCAAATTTATGCCAAGCGCGGCTAAGGCATTATTGGCATAGCCAGACCAACCAATCGAAACAGCAGAACAAGCCATGCCGTATTCTAATAGTAAATCCCAACCAATTAGCCAAGCCATAAATTCACCTAATCCGGCAAAAGCATAGCCATAAGCACTGCCACAACCACCAATACTTGCGGATAATTCCGCATAGGCCATCGCGCTAAAACCACATGCCAGAGCAGCTAAAGCATATGACAAAACCAATCCTGGACCAGCTTTAGTAGCTGCAGCAATACCCGTTAAAACAAAAATGCCTGCGCCTATAATCGCGCCAACGCCCAATAAAGTAAGATCAAAAGCGGTAAGACAACGCTTGAGCGAACCTGCTTGTGCGCTGATCATGTCTAAGGGCTTAGTTCTAAAAAGGCTTCGGATAAATGCGGACATTTTCTTCTCGGATGGTATTTTTAACAAGGCAGCAATAATAGTGATTATTGCCAAGGACTACAAGCAAAACAGCGGTTCCCGCTGTAAAAGTGGATGTTGTATTATCAGAAGAACATGGCTTTTGTGGTTTTTTGAGACCATGTTTATGCGGATTTTAATCTCTTAGGGTAAATTCCTTGCGTTTTTCGTAGCAAAAAGGCAATGCTAAACAGACCCTAATACCCCGTTGCTTTGTGACGGGGTTTTTACTCAGAGCACTGAAAAAACGCCCAAGCTAAGCAAGCAACCTCCACCATCACAGCCCTTTAGTTAGCTAAACCATGTTCCACGTGGAACATTTTGGCTTCTTGTTGCAAATTACTGATGAGCGGGCTCATTTCTACTGAGGTTAAAAATATTTGTGCTTCAATATTGTTGAGCAATTTTAGCAGTAGCATAAATCGCGACCTATCCAACTCTGCCAAAATATCATCAATTAAAAAGATACAGGCTTGTTGCTGTTTTTTGAATAGTAAAATGCCCTGCGCTATCAGCAAAGCATAAAGCAGTAATTTTTGTTGACCTTGAGAAAGAATATCAAGAACAGGCTTATTATTTGCGAACAACTCGAGGTCAGCCTTCTGCGGGCCATGTTGTGTAAATTTTAAGATTTTATCGCGCGCCCAATCTCGGGATAAAACCTCGGCCAGGTTTCGATTTGAATCCCAACCCCTTCGATAATTCAGCTGAATCTCAAAATCTGGTAGCAGCAAATGAAGCAGCGGCTGAATTTCAGCATCAAACGCTTGCATATAATTAGCACGCATAACATCGACTTTCCCTGCTGCTTGCAAAAAGGCATGGTCCCAAATCTCTCTTTGCGCCGCATCGCGACTTTCCATTTTCAACAAAGCATTGCGCTGCTTCAAACTGCGCATCAATTCTTGCCAAGCAGCGTAGTAAGAATGTTCCACGTGGAACACTCCCCAATCAATAAATTGCCGCCTTTGCTTCGGGCCTAAAATAAAAATTTTTCGGCTGTCAGGTGTAATAATTTGAACCGGAAATAAGCGTGTGATTTCTACAATCGAAGCTAGATCGGTATTATTCAAGCGATAACGGGTTTTACCATCCACCGAACGGGAAACACCTGCGCTAAAAATTTGCTCATCGCGCTCTATTTGCGCATAAATAGAAAATTCGGCTTTTTCATGCTGAATCACATGCTCATGCAGGCGGGTACGAAAGGAATGGCCGGTCGATAAATAATGAATCGCTTCTAAAATGCTGGTCTTGCCCGAACCATTGTCACCGAAAAAGTAATTGATTTTATTGCAAAAACTCAATTCCAATGAGGGGAAGTTACGAAATTGATGAAGCTTAAGGCTTTTTAGCTGCATTAAACTAATTTAATTGGCATCACTAAAGTCAGGCCATCCGTATTCGCCTGCGTTTCTTCGATTTTGACACTGCTATCCTGGTCTTTAAAGGTCAATTTGATCTGTTCACTTTCAAACACATTAATCGCATCCAGCAAATAACCCACGTTAAAACCGATGTCCAAATCATCACCTTCATAATCAATATGAATAATTTCTTCAGCCTCTTCCTGATTAGGGTTGTTAGCACTAACATTTAAAATGCCTGGCCTCAATTGCAGGCGGATACCACGAAATTTCTCATTTGACAAAATGGAAGTGCGCGCTAATGCTTGCTTCAACGCTTCACGATTAACCAAAACGATTTTATCGCCTTCATGGCTAACCAAACGCTTATAGTTAGGAAAACGACCATCAATGAGCTTGGAGGTTAAAGTTAGATTACCTATTTTTACTTGCAGGTGGTTTTGGCTCAAGCGCACCTGGAGCAACTCAGTTGACTTTGGAATCAGACGCAGCAGCTCCGATACGCTTTTTCTCGGAATAATCAGCTGCTGTGGGTCATATTTCCAATCCAGCTGGCAAACATTTAGCGCCAAACGGTGACCATCAGTAGCCACAGTTAAAGTCTGGCTTGGCTCAAGCTGCATGAACATACCATTGAGATAGTAACGCACATCCTGGCTCGCCATCGCAAATGCTGAACGTTGCAATAAATAGATAAATTCTTCTGCGGGAATCAGCATTTCCCGCTCAAATTCCTGCTCTTCAATTCGAGGAAAATCACCAACTGGTAAAGTAGCCAAAATAAAGCGGCTACGACCTGAACGCAAAATCATGCGTTCACCATCCACATAAAACTCCAACATGGCAGCTTCAGGCAAAGAACGCACAATATCCAATAACTTACGTGCCTGCAAAGTCACTTCAAAATCATTTGGCACTTGCGCTTCCAACGGAATTTGCAATACCAGCTCAATTTCAAGGTCGGTCGCTGTTAAAACAAGCGCGTTGCCTTTCGCTTGCAGGCAAACATGGGAAAGAATCGGCAAAGTTTGTTTACGCTCAACCACGCCGGTCAGCTGTTGCAAAGGCTCTAGTAAAGTGTCGCGATTAATCGTCAAAGTCATAGTTTTTTTCCCTGTTTTATTTAGAGCCTGTTTACAGTTGGATTATATTATCTTTTTATCGAAAAATTCAGCACTATACGCTGAAAAATTAGAATTAAACAGGAAATTTCTAAGCACCAAAACTAGCCATTGAAATATATAATTATTATATATATAATAAATATACAAGAAGTATAAAAAGGCCTTTATGGACAATATTATTCCTATCGAAAAAACACCCACTAGTGAAGAAGCGGCCATAGCAATTAAGTCATGTGATTAATTAAAAGCTAATAATCATTAAAAAATAATAAATCGATTTTTATTTAATAATAAAAGGTGAACAATGGAAAATAATTATTATCATTACACAGAATGTGGTTTGGATAATATTTATCTCGCCAATGGATTTGAAATAACTAAGAATTCAGCTGGAGAAGAGGAAATTTATATTGAAGACATTCATGGCTTACATGAAAAAATTGGTTTGAGTTTAATCTCTAAACCAGGGTTACTAATAGGCAATGAAATAAGATTTATCCGACATACGATAGATTTTTCTCAAACAACCTTAGCACATTTGCTAGGCGTGGATTATCAGACAGTATTAGGTTGGGAAAAAAATAAGTGGCCAATACCAAAGACAGCTGACCATTATTTAAAAACCATTTTTTTTGCCTATCTCAAAAAAGGTCCTGTCTACGAATTGATTAATGAAATTGCAAATCTCAGCAATCAAGCAAACGGCGAAAATCAATCTTTCAAATTGACCATGAGAATTGATGAGCATGAGTGGCATACGCTGAATAATGCTGCCTGACAGCGGCGAAATTATTATCAAGCAGTAATAATTCGAATCAAACGCTCATAATCCTTCGCCAAATTCATATCATTTTCCATTAATTCTTTCATTTTGCGGCAAGCATGTAAAACGGTAGTGTGATCACGGCCGCCGAAAGCGCGGCCGATTTCAGGTAAGCTTAGAGAAGTTAAATCTTTGGTAAGCGCCATAGCCATTTGTCTGGCAACCACAAAAGAACGGCTGCGTTTGCTCGCTAAAAGATCGCTAACACGTAACTTATAATAATCGGCAACGGTTTTTTGAATATTCTCAACCGAAACGAGTTGGGCATGCACTGCTAATAAATCTTTTAACGCTTCCTGAGCAAATTCGATGGTAATGGCTTTGTTGGCAAATTTAGCATGCGCATTCACTCGCTTTAAAGCGCCCTCCAACTCACGCACGTTGGATTGAATGCGTTTGGCAATAAAAAATGCGACATCACTGGCCAGATCGACACCAAATTGCTCCGCCTTGCTCATTAAAATAGCAACACGGGTTTCTAATTCAGGCGGCTCAACCGCTACCGTCAAACCCCAGCCGAAACGAGATTTAAGCCGCTCCTCTACTCCGTCAATCGCTTTCGGTACACGGTCTGAGCTCAATATGACCTGCTGGCGGGAATCTAGTAAGGCATTAAAAGTATGAAAAAATTCTTCCTGCGAGCGGTCTTTGCCGGCAAAAAACTGGATATCGTCAATCAATAGCGCATCCACCGTTCGGTAATAACGCTTAAATTCGTTCATCATATTTTTTTGCAGCGCCTTCACCATATCGGCGACAAATACTTCCGAGTGCAGGTAAAGTACTTTGGCGCCCCCTTTGCGCTGCATGATTTCATTACCAATCGCATGCATCAAATGCGTTTTGCCTAAGCCAACGCCGCCATAAATAAACAAGGGATTATACGCCTCGCCTGGAAAACTGCTGACTTGTCTCGCCGCAGCCAAGGCTAATTGGTTGGACTTACCTTCAACATAATTAACGAAATTAAACGCCGGATTCGGTGTATATTGAGACGCAGGCAAGCTTGAAAACCCAGGTATAGGTAGAGATATTTTGGCTTCAACTTCAGAGCTTTTATCTGCGTTTTCGAAGAAATTCCCCACTTTTATCTGTAACTGGGCCTCAAGGATTCCAGTACTCGCAATTAATAGATCACGAATTTTAACAGCGTATTCGCTGTTAATATGATCACGAATAAAGGAATTCGGCGCATATACCGTGAAATATTCCCGCTCTTGTTGCAGTTGCAAGGGGCGGATCCAGACATTGAAATCTTCTTCACTGGTTTCTTGCTGCAGCGCTTGTGAGATGTGTTGCCAAAGGTCCAAGCTAAACTCCCTGGGTGCTGAATTAAAGGGGATACATTCTAGCGTTAAGCCGTCTAGTTATCCACAGCATTTACAATCTCCATAAATCAAGCATAATAGCCGCGAACTATCAATCTAAGGAAATGATATGAACACCATCAAATTACCGATTAAAGCAACATTATCGGCTGCATGGAGCCATACTAAGGGTTTTAAAAAGAGCTATTGGGCCGGATTGGTTTTATTCATATTGTTTTCTCTTGGCATAGTCATCCTGCTTGGTTTGGTAAATTATTTTAGCTTGAGCGATAGCGCGCAATTCATCGGGGCGATGAGCTGGGGAAGAGGTGATTTCAGTGAAAATGCCGGCAGCTTATTTGCAGCGGCTTCTGGCTTGGTCATGTTTATTGTTGTTCGTCTGCTGCAATTCTATGCGATATACGGAATGGAATATATTACCCTAAAAAAACAGGCAGCCCTTGCCTTGCGCGGCGCACAGATTTTCAAAGTTTTTCATAAAAACTACTTTTGGCGACTGCTGCTTAACCTTATTATCAAAGCGGTCTTAGTGTTTAGCGCATTTTTTCTACCCACCTTTTTGCTTAGCGTCCCTGCTGGACTGTTAGCAAGTCAACACCAAACCGCTGGGAATATTTTAGAAATTGCTTATTTCATTTCAATTATTGTCATGCTGGCATTAACTCTATTTTTTAGTATTAGATTGGCTCTGAGCAGCCAATTTATTTTGGATGAAAAAATGTCAGCGATCATGGCAATACGAAATTCTTATCGTGCAACTAAGCATAATTTTTGGCGCATGGTGGCAGTTTATTTGCTTCTAATAATTTTATATTTAATCGCGTTATCGCCAGCTGCTATCGTTGCGATCGTATCGTATTTTGGCCACAATGCTTTTGGCATCTGGAGCTGGATGGTAGCCATTGCCATCTCCATATTAATTTGTATCTGGTTTTTTCCGTTTTTCTCCAATGCAAATATTAAAATTTACGCCACACTCGCCGGTGGCATCAAAATGCGACAATAATTATTCATGACAGAAACAGCCTGGTGGTTTTGGCTAGCGTTTGCGAGCTTTATCATATTGATGTTGGCAATCGATTTATTTTTGGTAAATCGCGATCCCAACAAAACGATTTCTTTTCGTAGCGCTGCCAGTTGGTCAATTTTTTGGATTGCTATTAGCTTAACTTTTAATTTTCTGTATTGGCTATATCTCATTTCTCATACTACAAACGCCATTGCTCACACCAAAGCGCTGCAATTTTTAACCGCCTATATCGTAGAAAAATCCTTGTCGGTTGATAATTTATTTGTATTCAGCGCCATCTTTAGTTATTTCAAAATCAGCCTGAATTATCAAAAGCGGGTGCTGACTTATGGCGTGATTGGCGCAATTATTATGCGAACCGTCATTATCTTATTTGGCACTTGGCTGGTTTCGCAATTCCACTGGATATTTTATATTTTTGGCGCGATTTTATTAATTAGTGGCTATCATATGCTGGTTAAAAAAGACGAAGCCGATGATTTAAACAATAATCGTATTTTGAAATGGCTAAGAAAAATAGTCCCTATTACCAAAAAACTCCATGGCGAGAAATTTTTTATTTTTATTCGCGGCAAGTTTTTTGCTACGCCATTATTTTTGGTATTAATCTTTATTGAAATTAGCGACCTGGTCTTCGCTATTGACAGCGTGCCTGCGGTATTTGGTATTTCCTCTGATCCATTTATCGTACTGACTTCAAATATTTTCGCTATTTTAGGCTTACGTGCCCTTTATTTCTTATTAGCAAAAATGATCCATCGTTTCCATTTATTACATTATGGCCTTGGTTTGGTTTTAATTTTTATCAGTTTAAAGATGCTTTTGATGGATTTAATCACCATACCAACCTGGGTGACTTTATTAGTTGTGCTTACCACACTGAGCGGTTTTATGTTGATTAGTCTTTGGAAACCGAAAACAGAAATTAAACCGTAAATTGGAACCTTTAATTTTTATATTACCCCTCATCCGCCCTGTTGGGGCACCTTCTCCCACAAGGGGAGAAGGCCCTCTTCAGGATTCAATAGCTTTTCATAACAAGGCATATTTCCTGGCAATGAGTTTTTTTATTAGCAGATGTGATCGCAGTTGTCCTTCTCCCCTTGTGGGAGAAGGTGCCCCAACAGGGCGGAT
>CAYTUN010000020.1:0-28661 GCA_964441315.1 uncultured Gammaproteobacteria bacterium
CTCCCCTGCTAAGGGAGTATGGGGCCAAAAGCTCCATCGAGGGTTCGAATCCCTCCCTCTCCGCCAGCTGAATGATTCTGTTTTTCTCTTGAAATTTGCGAGTAGAAATTAGGATTCGAACCCTCGATTTAAAAATAGTTGGGTTCGACAAAAATTGCAGGAAAGCAATTTTTGAACGCGCGTAGCGCGGCCTAAGCGAAGCGAAGGTGAGGGTACAGGAAGTACCCGAATAATCCCTCCCTCTCCGCCAAAATTGCTCTGCGCAATTTTGCATTCATATGCTTGTATTTACTGCCTGAAAAAGCGATGTTGCTATTTTAAGGTCAGGAGATTGCCGCGTCCGCTTCGCTCCCTCGCAATGACAAGAAGTCGGCATTGTTGTCTATTTTTGTCATTGCGAGGGAGCGAAGCGGACGCGGCAATCTCCTTAAATAAGTTTTGCGCTAATTTTTTTATTTGCATAAAGCCAGAAAATTACAGCTTACACTTAAAGATTAAAAATTTACCGTTAATTTAATTAAACATCCAAAGCAGGCAATTCAATTATCTCCTCATGTTTTTTTAGATATTCTTTCAACTTTGTAAATAATTTGCTGTATCTAGACTT
The DNA here is from genome assembly GCA_964441315.1 of uncultured Gammaproteobacteria bacterium. Classification (GTDB taxonomy): domain Bacteria; phylum Pseudomonadota; class Gammaproteobacteria; order CAYTUN01; family CAYTUN01; genus CAYTUN01. The sequence continues at coordinate 608 of CAYTUN010000020.1, forward strand.
GGGTACGTAGGTAGCATTAAGTTCTTTAATAAGTCTGGCTTTGTTTTTATCTCCATCAGAACTATTTTTTTCTAATTTCTCAAAAAATGAACTTTTAATTCTAGGTAAATTTTTAAGTGAGATCGAACTACGATTTTTTCTATTGATTTGTTCGCCACTATTGGCTTGTTCCTGCTTAATTAATGCCAAGCAAAGAAACAGTAATTGATTCCCCTTATCAACATCCTTAATTGCATCAATAAATTCAGTTATATCAGTTTGAGTGTAAGGCAAGTTAGGATTGATAGCTTGGAGAAATTGAAGATTTGAAGGATTGCAATCTTCCTCTGCTGCTTCAATATACTGCAGATATGCACTTTTTAAATTGTTTCCAATTATCTGCAAGCAATAAAAACGTAAAAAAATAGCATCCTTATCTTTCATTAACATCTTGTTATAATAGCAAAATAATATGTTTTTTAGTCGATTTGGATCCTGGGTAATGGTTTGCTCTGTTGTGAGTGAAAATAATTGGTTAAAAATTTGGATCAATTCTTTTTGCAACAACCTGATGTCATTTTTTGTAGTAGTTTTTTGTATATCAATTAAATTGTCAACTTCGGTTATTTTTTTATGAAGTTTACTTTTGCTGATACCATCTAGGTTTAATAAATCCGATTCCAGCCATTGATTAATGCATAAACGATAAGATGTAAGATCACTGGTATCAGTGTTCGAAAGCCCTTCTCCGTTTAAATTTCTTTGTAGTGCCTCCATGCAATTAATTAAAATAGTCAGATCTTGATTATACTGCACATCACAATTCTCGATGAACGCATCTCGAGCTTCAGCATCTTTAATTAAATCGAGTTTAAAGGATTCACCCAATAAGTTAAACTCCAGCATTGCTCTTAATTTCTCTTCCATGAAAATTTTTCCTTCAGGTAAATTTATTAAAAATTCAAGCCCAAATCGCCACCAAAGCCATCACACTAAACCCAAACAACATGCACATAAATTCTTTCAAATTACAACAATGACGAATCAAACTGGCGCGATCTAAACCATGTAAAGTGCCAATGTATAAAAATGTTCCGGCAGCTAATGAAGTAAAAATTGGGGCCAATAAATGATGTGCTGTTGTACTTGAAACCACTATGCTGCCGGCAAAAATGCCTAGTGGTGTCATCAAGGCAAAGAAAATAAAAATGAGAATCGCAAGTGTTCGCGATAAATGACTACGATTTAAATTAATCGAAAGCGCAAATCCTTCAGCGCCTTTGTGTACGATAATTGCGAGAAAAATAATCAAACCCGTCAGAAAATTTTCTGCTAAACCGATAGCAGCGCCTTCCAGTAAAGAATGCAGTGATAACATAATAATCGGCAATAATGTGACTGTCAGAAATAGTGAGTGACCGCGATGTTTCATGCTATGGCTTAAATGTTCTAAAAATAAAAGTATTAAAAAACTCAATGCCGCAATTAAAAATGAAAACGGATAAGTATAGCCCGCTTTAAAAAATTCCTGGCTTGCATCTGGCAAAAGATGCAATAAACCTGCGCCTAAAAAAACACCACCGGCCAAAGATTCGCCTAAAGGAAATTCAAATTCTTTAAAACCTTCGGTTTCCTGGAGCATTGCGGATTTTTTTAGAAATGGCCATAAGCCGCCTAATAGAGCAACTAGAAAGGTGGCGAGGGCGGTGAAGAGTTTGAAAGCAAATAAGTTCATTATTTTCTCCTTGCACTTTTTATGATTTTGGCTTGCTGTTTGCGGGAATGCAAAATAATTAATTTAAACAATGACCTCACGAATTTGGGAGATAATTGGCATTCTGCGGCTAATTCAGCATAATGCTGATATAGCTTTTTCTCGCGATTGATATCGACAACTTTTTTACCGCTTTGTAATTTAATATTGCCAATTTTTTTAATGATTTTTTGACGAAGTGCCAGTTTTTTAATAATGCTGCTGTCGATTATTTTTACTTTTTCGCGCAAAGATTTTAAGGCGTGTTGCTGAGCAGATTTTGAAAGTTGTTTCATTTTACCACGACAAAAAGTGTGAAATTAGGTTTATCGGTTTGAATACCGGCTTCAATTAATTTTAACTGATAAATTTTAGCGCAATTTTCTGCTGCAATCACCGCGGTATTTTCCGGTAAATTACCATTTGCTAAATCATAAGCAGCTTTTGCCGTATCTTCCCATTCTAGCAATTTGACTTGCGGAAAATTATGTTTTAAGTAGCTTTCGCACTGTAGAAGGGCTTGCGCATGAGAAGCAATGGTTTCAATTTGAGTGAATTCCACTCTCGGCAGTGTCATCAAACATTGCCTTACATCTAGCCGAATTTCATCAAGTAATTCAAATGAATATTTGCCCATAGCTTCAAACGCCATTTTTACCAGGCCACCTCGGAAATTGACGACTGGAAAAATACCCAGCTCAATCTTATTAGCGGCTAAGGCCGCTAACACTCCCTCCATGTGAGTAAGGTAGATTAGCTCTGCATCTAAGTGTTTACTTTGCGTGTAATTGATAGCGGCTTGCTCCGAAAAAGAGCCGGCATCACCTGAAACACCGATTCGTATTTTGTGGCTCATGATAAATTCTGCGCTTTGTGTCGTAAATAATGGTCCATGATTACTAAAGCCGACATCGCATCGACAATTGGTACGGCGCGCGGTAAAACGCAAGGATCATGTCTGCCTTCTGCTGTTATTGAAACTTTTTCATGTTTTAAATTTAGCGTTTGTTGCTCTTTGCTAATAGTGGCTACGGGCTTGAACACGATCCGAAAATAAATCATTTCACCGGTAGAAATGCCGCCAACAATACCGCCTGCATAATTGGTTTGTGTCTGCACTTTGCCATGTTGATGAATAAAAATATCATTATGCGCGCTGCCGCGCATGCCAACGCTTTCGAATCCTGAGCCAATTTCAAAGCCTTTTACGGCGTTAATGCTTAGCATGGCTTTACCTAAATCAGCGGATAATTTATCGAAGACAGGTTCACCCAGGCCTGCGGGGACATGACGAATGATTCCTTTAATGATTCCGCCAATGGAATCGCCATCATTTTTTACTGTTTCAATCAGTGAAATCATTTCCTTTGCAATATTTTCATCTGGGCAACGTACAATATTTTTTTCAACATCTGCTAAAGTAATTTTTTCCATATCAATATTATCAGCAGCAATATTTCCCACCTGTTCCACATAACTCAAAATTTCAATACCCAACTTTTCCTTCAAATATTTTTTAGCAATCGCCCCCGCCGCAACCCGAGCGAGCGTTTCACGCGCGCTAGCGCGTCCACTGCCGCGGTAATCGCGGCGTCCGTATTTCATTTGATAGCTAAAATCAGCGTGTGAAGGGCGGTATACATTTTTTAATTCGTTGTAATCTTCTGGGCGCATGTCTGCATTATGCGCTAGTAATAAAATCGGCGTGCCAGTGGTTTTTCCTTCAAAAACGCCGGATAAAATATGAATCGTATCGGTCTCTTTGCGTGGCGTTGTAATGCTGCTTTGGCCAGGTTTGCGCCGGTCTAATTCTTGTTGGATTTCTGCTTCGCTAATCGCTAAATCAGGCGGGCAGCCGTCAATAATGACTGCAACCGCGCCACCATGCGATTCACCGCAAGTGGTGATTTTAAATAATTGACCAAAACTATTACCTGCCATTGATTAACTCTAAGAATGCTTGTTTAACCGATTCATCTGTTACTGGATGAACGACTTGTTGTTTGGCTTGATAAAATTCGCCGATATTTTTTAGTAGTACGTAGCGGACTTCGTTTGACTTGATTTTTTTATCTATTTTAGTAAAAGAAATAATTTTATTGATATCGTATTTCGCAAGCGCTTTGCTATCAATACCTAAATTATTAAAAACTGTCTTGATAGTTTCATAACTGTTTTCAGGCAATAATCCCAGCAACTGTGAAATTTTAGCTTCGAATAATATGCCAAAACCCACTGCATAGCCGTGTAAAACCTTGTAATTCGAGAGCGCTTCGATTGCGTGAGCAATCGTGTGGCCGAAATTCAATATCATCCGCAAATGGTTTTCTTTTTCATCTTGCTCAACAATATTAGCTTTTAATGAAACGGCTTGCTGAATAATTTTTTCTAACACGGTATTGCTGCCTGAAAGAATTTTATCCAGATTTTTTTTCAAAAAATAAAAGCTTGCGCTATCATTTGTCAGAAAAATTTTTATCGCTTCGATCAAGCCATTAATTAAATGTTTTTGGGGCAAGGTTTTTAAAATATCTCTATCAATAATCACGGCTTTGGGCTGATAAAAAGTACCGATTAAATTTTTACCCTGCGTGGTATTAATTCCATTTTTACCGCCAACGCTGCTATCGATCATTGCTAATAGTGAACTGGGTAGTTGAATAAAAGGCACGCCGCGCATATAAGTTGCTGCAATAAATCCTGCCATGTCGCCGACGACGCCACCCCCTAAAGCAAGAATTAAACTATTGCGGCCACATTTCTCTGCTAACATTTTTTCTTCAATGAAAGTTTTGATTTTTTGTGACTTGGATTTTTCGCCGGCAGGAAAAGAGAATAATTTTGTTTCGTAACCTAATTGAATTAATTTTTTTTGTAGCGGTTTTGCATAAATAGATTTAATCGTATTGTCTGTAATAATGACTAACGGTTGATATTCTTTCGGCAACCAGGCTTCAGGTGTTTTCAAAAGACCGGCGGCAATTTTGATAGGGTAATCACGTTCTTTAGCAGAAGGAACTTTCGCAATAATTTGACTCATAAATGCTTAGCCTGTTCCGCCATACTCATTAATAAAGTTTCCGTCTGCTCCCAACTCAAGCAAGGATCAGTGATTGAAAGTCCTGCATAATCCAGCTTTGCTGGATCATTTTCATCGACTTTTTGGTTGCCTTCTTTAATAAAGCTTTCAATCATGAAGCCTTTTACTAAATTTTTTAATTCGCTTTGGTTTTTTAATTCATTTAAAACTTCGGTGATAACATTGGCTTGCGCACGATGATCTTTTTTACCATCACGCAAACAATTATCGTGGCTGGCATCAATGATAACCGCGGGATTTTTGATGTCATGTGCTGCCATATGTTTTTTTACTTCCGATAAATGCGGCAAGGAATAATTCGGCGCATGATTGCTGCCGCGCAAAATTAAGTGCGCATAGAGATTGCCCGCGGTTTGCACTTCGTAACCATCAAATACAGCGATATGGGGGTGTTGTGCTGCGACAATGCTATTAACGCCAATCGCGAGCGAACCATGTGTCGGATTTTTCATGCCAACCGCGCAATCAATCGCAGAAGCAAAAATGCGATGTTCTTGATCTTCCGTGCTGCGCGCGCCAATTGCTACCCAACTTAATAATTCCATAAATGCCTTGGAATTGTGCGTAAATAAAGCTTCATCGGCAATCGGCAATCCCATTTCCACAACTTTCACCATCATATCACGCACGTATTGAATGCCGAGTTCAATATCAGGAAGAGAAAACGGATCCGGTTGATTCACCGGCCCCATCCAGCCTTTGGTAGTGCGTGGTTTTTGAATATATAAACGCATCACTAATTTTAAATTTTGTTTGAGCTTTTCATTTAAGCGTCGCAATTTTTCAGCATAATTTAATACCGCGTCTTTCGGCCAGGCAGAGCAGGGGCCGACAATCACTAATAAACGCGGGTCATTTCCTGCTAAAATTGCTTTGATTTCAGCGCGATCTTTTTTAACGTTTTCATGTCCCTGTGCTGATAATGGCATTTTTTGAATAATCGTTTCGGCGCTTGGCAGTTGCTTGATGACTTTGTAATTCATGGTTCACTCTTGAAGTTTTTGCCTGATTTTTTTTACAGCCTCATCAATTGTCCCATCATTCATGATAGAAAACTTAGCCATTTCCAGGTAAATTTTCTCGCGTTCATCCCATAATTTTTCAAATGCAGCTGCGTGATCAGTTCCTTTAGGAAAAGAAGCAGGCCAACCGCTTGACATAATTCGTTGAAATACTAGCGATTTATCGCAATTAATGTGCACAAGTGTATATTTTGCTAATGCCAGGCGATTGTCTTCTTGCCTTAAAGTACCGCCACCCAATGAAATTACCGTATTTTCTGCAGGTAATTGCAGGATTGCATTATGTTCATAGCCTTCAAAAGCTTTTTGTCCGTGCATTAAAAAAATTTCACGGCTTTTCAGCTTACGCTGAAATTTTTTCTCATAAATGCTTTCTATAAAGTGATCCAGATCGATAAAATTTCTATCCAACTGACTAGCCAAAGCGCGGCCAATAACAGTTTTTCCAACATGTTTGAAGCCGATTAGAATGATGTTTGGTGAAGTTGATTTCATGGATTTTGAATAGTCTGCATTAGCGTTTTATGTTTCTTCAAGCCCTGCTTCCATAAGCAAAGATAAATGAATGGCAGAGAATTTCTCCTTTAGTGATTAATATCTTCATCTTCCCAGAAATCATCTTCGATTTCAGCTTTCATTTGATGACGCACTTCTTCTACAGTTTTCCTAAAATCTTCTATATCTTCCACTTCGAGTGTACGTATCTGCTTTAATAATAATTCTAATTCACTTAATTTCATGATTAGTCTTTTAACATATGGGGTGGCATATTTTATCCTGAAATCCTCATCTTTGCCTGCAAAGATCGCATCAACTGAACAAACCCAGGAAAAGTCTTGTTAATCGCCTCAGCATCACTAATTTCTGTCTGGCCTTTTGCCAATAATCCAGCCACGCTCAGTGCCATCACCGTACGATGATCATCATAGCCTTTGACCTTATTGCCCTTCAAAATACTTTGATAAATCAACATGCCATCGTCACGTTCTTCAATTTGCGCGCCAAGACGTCGCAATCCTTCCGTCATCGAATGAATGCGATCGGTTTCTTTAATGCGCGCCTGTTTGACATTAAAGATCTCGGTTTTTCCTCTAGCAAAGCAGCCGGCAACTGCCAGCGCAGGCAATAAATCGGGAATTTCATTGGCATCAATTTTTATGCCATGGAGGCTGTCGCCTCCATCGATGATTACTCGATTATTTTTGAGGGTAATATTGGCGCCCATTTGTTGCAAGATGGTAATTAATCGTTTATCTCCTTGTGAGTCGTTCATATCCAAACCCAGTAATTCAACATGGCTTTTTAAGAGGCAGGCTGCAACTAAAATGCAGGAAGCAGAAGAAAAATCGCCTGGAATAATTTTCTCAAGCGGATGATAAATTTGCTTACCGCTAATTCGAAAAATGTCCCAATCATTTTCACGTAAGTGAAAATAATGAATGCCTTGCTGATTTAACCACGTTAAAGTCATTTCGATATAAGGGCGCTCATGCAGATTTTTTACGCGAATTTCACTGGGATTTTCAGCACAGGGCAGGGTAAGTAAGAGCGCTGATAAATATTGTGAAGTAATGCCTGCGACTTCAGTTTGACCGCCAATTAATTTGCCTTTTACATTTAAGGGTAATTTGCCATGGTCATTAAGATAATGAATTTCCATCCCAAGCTGATTTAATGCGTTGACTAAAGACTCAATCGGTCGTCCACGCATTTGTTCGCCGCAGTCTACTTCAATGCTTTCAAGAAAATTTTCGCGCAATCCTAAAAGAGGCAAAATAAAACGCGTGGTAATTCCCGAATTGCCAGTATTAATTTTTTTTGCAGTAACTTTTAATGGCAGTCCGCTTGCATTTATCTTTAATGTTGGCGCAATTTTGTTAATGTCCGCGCCTAAAAGTTTTGCTACATTGCAGGCAGTTTCTGTATCATCCGCTTCCAGAAAATTCTCAAGCGTGGAATTTCCTTGCGCTAGCAAGGCAATTAAGAGCGCACGAATGCTTTGCGATTTTGAACTGGGGATTAAAACTTTGCCGTTTAATTCCGTTGTTTGGTTTACAATAAGTTGCATAATTATATTCAATGTCTAATCGGAAAGAGCCTATGTTAGATTATCAATTGATCCGCAGCAAACGCAAAACGCTTTCGCTCGAGGTTTATCCCGATAAACGCATCGTAGTCCGCGCCCCACTTAAGGCAAAATTAAATTGGATTGATGATTTTGTGCGCGAAAAGCAGTGTTGGATACATAAGCAACTACAACGTCAAGTAGATAATACTAGAATTTCTGTTAAAAAAAACTTTATTTCAGGCGAGGAATTTTTATTTTTAGGCAGCAAATATTTATTGGAAATCCAACAGGAACAAAAAGCGCCGTTGATATTTGATCAGCGATTTTATTTGTCACTAGCAGCGTTGCCAGAAGCAGAAGCCATTTTTATCGATTGGTACAAAAAAATGGCGAAAAAAATTATCACAGAACGCGTGCAGTTTTATGCGGAGAAATACGATTTTCAATTTAATCGAATACGAATCAGCGATGCCCAAACGCGTTGGGGTTCCTGCAGTGCCGATAATAATTTAAATTTCAGCTGGCGTTTAATCATGGCGCCTTTAAGCGTTATTGATTATGTGGTGGTGCATGAGTTGGCGCATACCATACATAAAAATCACTCTAAACGCTTTTGGAAAAAAGTCGCTTCGGTTTTTCCGGGTTTTGCAATTGAAAAAAATTGGTTAAAAAAGCATGGGCGCAGCTTGTCGGTTTGATAAAAATATTTGATTTTGATTGAAATTATCAGTTGAAAATGGAATCCTTATGTTTCTTGATAAATTTTTCGCAAAAATAATTTGACTTTAAGGGTATAAGAATATGAATGAACAACAAAAGACAATACTTCAAAATGCTAATGAAATTTTGGGACAGTTTCAAACTGCTGTTAAGCTTTTTAAACCTGCTACCGATGAAAGTTTAACAGAGCATTTACCATATGAGTTGCATGCGCAGTTGCTTGATCTCATGCTAACTCAAACTCGTCAAGTTTTAGATAATGAAAGCGAAAAAAAAGATAAAGACAATGAGATTGCTGAATTGTTTGGGCTATTGAGTGAATTGAATGATTTTTCATTAAATCAATATAGTGAACTAGCTAAAAGTAACCAGCAAAACAACGGTGAGCGTATACTTTTTTCATTAGAGCAGCTAAAAAAATTAGAAAAACCTCGCGAATTTAAAACAGATGGGTTAGTTATATCGATAAAATTTAAAAAACATATAGCTGATATTCTATACGATTTAGCTTTCTCTGCTTTTAATAAGTCATTTGAAAATAAGAAACTATTTGAGGAAGAACGGTTTTTATTTTTGCTTTCTGCCGCGTCTAGCCTTGGTTATGCAGATGCTTCTCTTGCTTTGGCAAATTGGCATAGATATGCCAGTGCATTTAAAGTGCTTAATGATTCGAAACCGCCATCAAAAACAGGTCTATCAGAAATAGGTGTATTATCTCTGACTTTGACCGTATTAGATCCGCTCTCAGATCTGAACAAGGAATCAAATGTTGATCTTGCTAAACAATATTACGAACTAGCATCTAGCCAGGCCACTGATAGCAGTGACAGCGGATCTCAAGAAATTAAAATAGAAGCAACGATTCACCTTGCAGAAATTCCTCCGCTTGCTGGCAATTTAGACACAAACACATATTTAGACATACTTTCTTTTTGCCAAAACCGCCCACATAAGAATATTCACAATCTTCTTATAAAGTTTATTTTTTTAAGACTAGGTGGTATTTCACTGGCTGATGGAGAGTATGATAAAGCTGAAAAATATTTTTCAAACGTTTTTGAAGACAAAAATCAATTTCAAGTGGAACACCCTCTAGTATATCAGCACTATATACTTTTTGTTGGGCTGTTATATTTTAAAACATTCGATTCATTAAGAAATGCTCATAAGAATGCAGATAATATGAATGCAGATAATATGAATGCAGATAATATGATTGAAAAATTACAAGTACAAACCTCTAAATTCCTCTTCATGTCACAATTATATACAGAGCTTTTTAAATCCTCCCTGTCAGAAAAACGTAGGGAATCACTTGGAAAATATTTTGACGCTAAATTTTGTACAGAGAATGCTGAATCGGTTTTTCTCGAAGCTGATGATGAATTTGATCGGGTTACCTTAGATCCATATATGAAATTATATTTTAGAATTTACGATTTTTATCCTCAAGAAATTATTACAATAATACAAGATCCGCTTGTTTCACAAGAAACGAAATTAGTTGTTTTAAATCCTCATTTCCATTCTCGCATTGAATTTGATGAAAAAGGGCGGGAGGAGATAGAAAAATTTTATTGTGAGTTCATAAAATCTTTAATTGACGAGGGCCAGTTGGAATCAGCACAACAATATCTAGAAAAAATAGCCAAGCCTCCAGTTTCTGATCATTTTTTAGATGCTACTCAAGCAATACTTGCTGAATTGAGTGCATCAAAAACGCAGAAATATCAGCTACTCGTTAATCAAGTTGTTAAAGATTACAATTGTTATAATGATGAAGAAAAAAATCAGCAACTGGTGGCTAAGCATCTTTTCCAATCTGATGAAATAATTAAGCTACATATCTCTCTTTTAGTTCATGGACGTCAAATACTAAAAAGCAGACCTTCTGATTATCTTAATTATGTTCTAACATTTTTTACCCAATTATTTTTTCTAATTCCCGCAGTTGATAAATATTTAGAAAGTCAAAATGAAAAAATTTCCACGTTTCTTAAAATTGATCCAAATAATCAAAGATTCTGGAAAGTGGACGCAGTCATTGAATATATTAGTAATGCTAATATAGATGTAGTAGGTCAGGAGCAGAAATTGGTCTGGCCGCAGGAAGTTGCCATAGCAATACGCGATTTTTTTGAAAGCACGTCTTTAAGCAAGAATATTATTGAAGAATTATTAATGGCTTTAAATATTCCAGACCCTGTTAAAAATGATCAAAAAAGTTTATCGCATAGTCCAGATAGATTTGGATTCGGTCACGATCTCAAATATAGTACTATTCAGCCTCCCGATAATAAAATCCGGAGATTAAACTATACCCAAAACGGATAGGTTTTAGGTGTTATTGCGCCGAGTGATGCGTGAGATTGTCACGTTTTGATTGAGCAAAAACGCAGGAATAGTCATTCTATTTCGAGTTTTTGCGATTGAAAAACGTGACAAGATCGCGCGTCAATCGGATGCAAGAACACCTAAAACCTATCCGTTTTGGGTATAGCTTCAATCCCTTTTTAATCAGCCAGGCAAAATATTCGTCAAGAGGCAAAAATATGAGCTACGAAATTAAAACCGCAAGCTATTCCGACATTCAAATGATGTCCGCTTGGGCACAGCAAGAAGGGTGGAATCCGGGTTTAAATGATGCATTAGCTTATGCATTAATTGACGCAAACGGTTTTTTTATTGGATATCTTGATGGCAAGCCGATTGCTTGCATTTCTACGCTGAAATATGACGGTAATTTTGCTTTTCTCGGTTTTTATATTGTTGATCCGGCTTATCGCGGTCAGGGTTACGGTTATCGTATTTGGCAGCATGCGGTCAATTATGCGGGAAAAATGAATACAGCGCTGGATGGTGTCGTCGCGCAACAGGAAAATTATAAAAAATCCGGCTTTAAATTAGCTTATCGCAATATTCGTTATGTATTAAAGAACCATCAATTTAATCCGCCGTCAGAAATTTCATTGCAGCCAATTGATAAAATTAATTTAAGTGAAATTTTAAATTACGACCAGCAATTTTTTCCTGCGAATCGTGCAGCATTTATTACCTATTGGTTGATGATGCCAAATGCAAAAGCCTGGGTTTATTATGAAGGCGAAAAAATTAAAGGTTATGGCGTCATTCGCCAATGTCATAATGGCTATAAAATCGCGCCGTTATTTGCCGATAATTTCGCAATAGCGGATATTCTTTTGCAAAAACTCTGTACTTCTGTCCCGCCACATACAGAAATTTTTATCGATATTCCTGAAGTGAATCCAGCGGCAAAACAATTAGTCGAAAAATATCAAATGCAAGCAGTTTTTGAGACTGCGCGCATGTATATAGGTAAAGAACCCGATATCTCTGTCAACCGCACTTACAGCGTCACCAGTTTTGAAGTTGGCTAACAAGTTAAACCAACCGCTAAAGTTTAATTAGTACGAATGATTTTTTGCCCCAGGCAAAAAATAATGGCGCGCCCGGAAGGATTCGAACCTCCGACCCTCTGGTTCGTAGCCAGATACTCTATCCAACTGAGCTACGGGCGCGTTGAGCGCGAAAGAATAGCATCCTGAAAAGATTTTGCAAGGATATTCAGCGCTTCGCGCTGCTAAGTGTTGGGATGGTGTTTTAGAAATTCTGGTTCAATTATGTATTATCCCAAAACAAGGCCATCAATTGATGGTTTAACGCTTCACTATCAAGACTGGTGTAATCTTTGTTTGCATGATGACTCACGGTCTCCAACAAATGCTTGTCCGCATGCTGGTTAAACAAACCGAGGAACTCGGGTGAGATGATAATGATCAGTTCATGGAACAAATTATTGCTGCGGCTTTTATCGAGCATCTTGGCAAGCCGAATTGCAAATTGCTCGGCCTCTGCCTCTTTAATCGAACTGGCTTCGCCATAAGTCGTGCGAAAAGTATTATTACCATTCGTGTTGTAGGCCCGTCCCGCTTGGTCGGACAATAATTCCGAAACTTTTTCGCGACTTTCAGGATGGATTTCTTCATGGACTAAAGCTAGATCATCGCCTAAGCGCTTAGTGGCATAGATTTTTGCAACAGAGGCATTGGCGACTAATATCCATATAGTTTTATTCATAATGAGCTTACCTCTTCGATAATTAACAGATATACGTTAATTATAAACCACGGCCCTTTCGGCTGCTTTGGGTGGCAGGAAAACCCTTGCACCGCTGAAGTTTAGGAGGTGGATGCGAAATTTTTCTTACCCCTCATCCGCCCTTGCGGGCACCTTCTCCCACAAGGGGAGAAGGAACTCTCTTCAAGGTTGAATAAGCTTTTCAGAACAAGGCTGATTTCATGGCAACGCTGCTTAATTTATTGGCAGGTGAAGCCGGAAGTTGCCCTTCTCCCCTTGTGGGAGAAGGTGCCCGCAAGGGCGGATGAGGGGTAAAAAAATTTACCCTCAATAACTTCTCACTCTCCCTTGCGCACCCCCACCCCCAAGCTGCCACATCCACCCCCAAAGTATCCAAGATTTCTGTAGACTGTGGTTTTCAGACCGTAAAATACAAAGACGTATTTTCCGATCGCATGGATGCATCTTTGTCTGAAAATCCCAGCTCACAGAAATCCTCAGCACAGGACACAATCAAATGTGGCAGCCCCAAACCAATATGCTACACTACGATTTTTTAGTTAATGGTGCAGAAGCAAGATGCAAATTAAGGCTATAAAACTCGCAGGATTTAAGTCATTTGTTGATCCCGTCACGATTCCAATTAATACTGCTTTGACTGGTATTGTCGGCCCCAATGGTTGTGGAAAATCCAATATTGTCGACGCGATTCGCGCTCTCATTGGCGTGCGTTCTGCTAAAGAATTGCGTGGCGAATCTTTGGCGGATTTAATTTTTAATGGGACGGATAAACGTAAACCTCTAAGCCAGGCGGCAGTTGAAATCCACTTTGACAATGCCGAAGGCAAGCTAGGTGGCGAATATGCCAGCTATCGTGAAATCGTCATCCGCCGCGAAATCTATCGCGATGGCAGCTCGCAATATTTTCTGAACAATACTGCTTGCCGCAGGAAAGATGTCGTCGATTTATTTTTAGGCACCGGCCTTGGGCCTCGCAGCTATGCGATTATCGAACAAGGCATGATTTCCCAATTAATTGAAGCTAAGCCGGAAGAATTGCGTGTTTACTTGGAAGAAGCCGCCGGTATTTCCAAATATAAAGAACGCCGCCGCGACACCGAATTGCGTATTGAGCACACCCGCGAAAATATGGCGCGTCTGAATGACATTATGCAGGAAGTGTTAAAACAATTAAGCCATTTGAAACGCCAGGCAAATCAGGCGGAACGTTATAAAGAATTTAAAACAGAGCAGCGCGACCTCAAGGCGAAAATTGCCGCCATCCAATGGCAGAGTGCGCATTCATTATTAGAAACTTTAACTGCCGAATTAAATCGCGATGAAACCCGTTTTGCGCAATTGCAAGCGGAACAACAAGCTTTTATCAGCCAAATTGAAAAAAGCCGTGTGATTCAACATGAAAGCAGTGACGTATTTTATGCTGCGCAAGAAAATTATTTTGAAGCAAAAAATGCCTTGGAAAACCACGAAAAAAATCTTCAACGTGATCAAGTGCGTTTGCAACAACTGCAAAATGATTTACAGCAAATTAATCAGCAACTAGATGAGCTTCAAGCTTTGCTTGAAGAAAATCAGCAAAATGCTGAAGTGCTAGAAACTGATATGGAACGCTATTCACCGGAATTGCAGCAAGCTGAAAATCATCTGCTGCAGACGCAATCGCGTCTGTCTGAAAGCGAGCAGCAATTAAACGCCTGGCAAAAAAAATTCGAGCAATTGAATCAAACTTTGCATCAAGCAGAACAAGCCGTCAGTCGCATCAAGAATAACTGCCATCATTTTTCGCAACGCGAAAAAACCAGTCAAGAACGTTTGCAAAGTTATGAACAGCAATTAGCGCAAATCACGCAAGTGGCTTACGAAGAAGCAATTCAAGAATCTGAATCGCGCCAGAGTGAATTATCAGAGCGCATTTCTGCTATGACAACGCAGAAAATTAATTTTGAACAAAATTTGCAACAGAAGCAAAAACATAAATTGCTCTTGACGCAAACCCGTGAGCAGCAATTAAAACAATGGCAGAAATTACAAAAAGATGTCAGCGAATTGCAAGCGCTGCTGAATATCAAAATGGCGGATGAAAAACCCGAACTGCAACGCTGGTTGGCGCAGCAAAGCTTTAGCGAAAAGCGTTTAATTCAGCAATTAAGTGTCGATGCCGGTTGGGAAATGGCAGTGGAAATTGTTGCAAGGCAATTTTTAAAAGCTTATGTCGTAAAAATACCATTCGCTCTGGCGAGCGAATTAAAGGAGTTGCCGGAGGGTGAGGTTTGTCTGGTTTCTGATCAAACTTCTGCTTCGCAGGCGCAACAGGAAAATCAGGTTTTAACTTTGAGTGCTAAAGTAAAAAATGCTGGCAGTATGTCGGTGTTGCTGGAAAATGTATTGATAGCGGCTGATTTGGCAGAGGCGGAAAAATTATTGCCGCAATTAAATGATTTTCAATCGGTGATTACAGCAGATGGTATTTGGTTAAATAAAAATTGGTTGCTTTGTTACAAGCCTGATAAAACGGAAAAATCTTTATTTGTTTATGAGCGTGAATTGCAGGAAAAATTGAAACAATTAGAAGCTATTAGCGAATCTTTAAAAAATGTTAATGCTGAATTAACTCGGCTTGAACAAGAAATTAACGAACAGCAGAATCAGTTTAATGAATTCTCACAGAACTTCAGTCAAACACAGCAAAATTTTTACGATGCCGAAAAAGAATTTGCTTTATTAATCGAGAAAAAACGCCAGCAAGATCAACGTGTGCAGGAAATTAGCGCGCAGATTAGCCGTGAAACGCAGGAAATAGCGCGTTTTCAGGCTGAATTACAAGCTGAGCTAAAACAATTGCAAGATAAAGAGCTGGCATATGAGCAATTAATTGCAGAGAAAAATGCATTGGAAGTGCAAAAGCTGGCCGCCAATCAGCAATATCATGAAAGCAAATTAGCGCATGAATCCGCCAAAAATCGCCGTGATGAAATTCAGGTGCAATTAAATTCCACCAAAAATCAATTGCATTATTTAAAAGAGCATATTCAGCGCACACAAAAACAGTTTGATCAGCAAGAAGATAAATTGCAGCAAGTACAAGCTGATATCGAGCAAATTGAGCCGGTGATTCAATCTGCTGAAACCGCATTAAATGAAAAAATCAGCTTTTATCAAGATAAGCAAGCGTTAATGCAGCAGGCAAAACAAGCGTTGGACGAAATTGAATTAACCATGAACCAGCTTGAAGCAGAGCGTAAAAATTCTGAGCAAGCAATTAATCAGTTGCGTGATCAACGTGAGCAAAGACGACTGCAATTGCGTGAAAGTGAAATTAAATGTCAGCAATATGAAAGTGAATTGCAAGAGCTCGAAGTTGTGTTAAATGATTTGCTGCAAACGTTAGAGTCGTACAACCTTGAGCAATCACAAATTGAATTGCAAGAAATCAATCGCAAAATTGAACGCTTGGGCGCGATTAATTTAGCAGCGATCGATGAACACCAGGAATTAGATCAGCGCCGTATTTATTTGGATCAGCAATTTAAAGATCTCGAAGAAGCTCTAGCTACGCTAGAGAGCGCAATGGCAAAGATTGACCAGGAGACGCGTTCATTGCTGCAGGAAACTTATAATCATGCTAATCAAACCTTTCAGCAATTATTTCCGAAAATATTTGGCGGTGGCCGCGCTGATCTGGAATTGACGGGTGAAGATATCTTGACTTCCGGTGTTTTAATCAAGGCGCAACCACCTGGAAAACGAAATTCAACGATTCATCTGTTATCCGGTGGTGAAAAAGCGCTGACGACAATCGCTTTGGTGTTTTCCTTATTTCAGCTTAATCCAGCACCATTTTGCTTGCTGGATGAAGTTGACGCGCCGCTGGATGACGCCAACGTGGTGCGTTTTTGTAATCTTGTCAAAGAAATGGCGAAAAAAGTACAATTTCTTTTTATTAGCCATAATAAAATCACCATTGAAATGGCCGAGGAACTGGCCGGTGTCACCATGAGCGAACCTGGCGTTTCGCGTTTAGTTGCGGTGGATGTGGAAAAGGCCCTGCAACTAGCAGAACAAAAAAAGCCCAAGAAAACTGAAGCGATTGCAGAATCAGCTGAATAAATACTCTGAGGCAAGCTGCGATGTTTTTTATAACTGTGTTTAAGCTAGAGATAAAACCATGAGCGAAAAAATATTTTTTACTTTAATTCCGATATTGGCGGTGATTGCATTTGCTGTTTTTATGGTGATGCACAAACGTAAATCAATTAAACCGAGCCACGGCCGTTTTGTGCATCGCGAGCCGACAATGAAAAGAAAAACTGCCGCTAACGCTGCATCAAATGAAAATAGAAAAGTGATTGTTGATGATTCCATTGCAGATGAAGAAATTTATGAAAATGACATCGCTGAAACCCGCGAGGCAATGAATGAACCAGTCACTCGCGCTGCTCCCAGAAGACAAACCGGTGAAATGATTGTGATTGGTTTACTTGCCGAAAAAGATCATCCATATCGGGGTTATGAATTATTACAAGCGATGCTGACCGCTGGTTTGCGCTTTAATCGCAAAGGCGTCTTTTATCGTCATGAAAATATGCATGGAAAAGGTGACATATTATTTACGCTCGTTTCTGCTGAAGCGCCCGGCATTTTTGATTTACCTAAAATGGGCAGTTTTAGTACGCGCGGTTTAACTTTATTTATCGATTTGGATACAGTCAAAGATCCGCAAAAAGCTTTAGACGTTTTATTACAATCAGCGCAAAGTTTAATTGATGATTTAGGTGGCGAAATTTGGGACGATGAAAGAAAGCCGCTGACTACCGAAAAAATCGAACAATGGCGGCAGAAAATTGCGGATTTGGTTTCAGCTTAAAAGATTAATTGCATATCAATACTTTTTAACTTCACCCCTCATCCGCCCTTACGGGCACCTTCTCCCGCAAGGGGAGAAGGACAACTCCATGAACATCTGCCTATAAAAAAATTAATGCAATGAAATATTCAAATTGATGCGATCAAATGTGGCTATTTAAAAAATGCTATTGAACCATGAAGAGACCCTTCTCCCCCTGCGGGAGAAGGTGCCCCGAAGGGGCGGATGAGGGGTGATTTTAAATACCCCAAACCTCAAAAAAAATTCTCCCCTTTCTTTTATCAGTCTACACCTAAAACCTATCTGTTTTAAGTATATAATCTCTGCAACTCAATTCTTTTTATTCAGTATGAACCAATCCAGCAAAAAATCTCAAATCGAACATTTAAAAAACCTGATACGCGACTACGATTATTATTACTACGTTGAAGACAACCCCAAAATTCCCGACAGCGAATATGATCGTCTTTATCGCGAATTAAAAAAACTCGAAAACGAAAATCCTGAATTAATTACCGATGATTCGCCAACGCAGCGAGTCGCTGGTAAAGCTGCCACGGCATTCGCTGAAGTCAAACATATTATTCCGATGTTGTCTTTGGACAATGCATTTAATCCTGAAGAAGTCGAGGCATTTGCTAAACGCATCCAGCAGCGATTGGGACAGGAAGAAGAATGGGAATATGTTTGCGAGCCAAAAATTGATGGCATTGCGATCAGTTTATTATATGAAAACGGTAAATTAGCGCGCGCTGCGACGCGTGGTGATGGCGCTATCGGCGAAGATATCACGCAAAATGTAAGAACGATAAAATCAGTACCGTTACATTTACACGGCAAAAAATTTCCCGCAAAAATTGAAGTCCGCGGTGAAATTTATATGGCATTAAAAGATTTTGAGAATTTTAATAAAAAAGCTTTAAAAGAAAATAAAAAATTATTCGCCAATCCCCGAAATGCTGCCAGTGGCAGTTTGCGGCAATTAAATCCGCAAATAACTGCCGAGCGCGCACTTTCATTATTTTGTTATTCAGTGGGTGATTTAGAAGATGCTCCCATGCCAAAAACACAGGGTGAAACTTTGGCATGGTTAAAGCAATTAGGTTTTCCCGTTAATCCAGAAATAAAAATCGTTACTGGAATTCAACAGTGCTTAAAATATTATCAGCAAATTGAGAAAAAACGCGAAAAATTGCCGTATGAAATTGATGGTGTTGTTTATAAAGTTAATTCATTAGATTTGCAACGCAAATTAGGCTTTATTTCACGTGCGCCACGTTGGGCATTAGCGCATAAATTCGCGGCACGTGAAGAAATGACGATCATTAACGCGATTGAATTTCAAGTTGGCCGCACTGGCGCATTAACACCGGTTGCACGACTGGAGCCAGTACATGTCGGTGGTGTTACCGTCAGTAATGCAACTTTGCATAATATCGAAGAAATTTGGCGCAAAGATGTGCGTATTGGTGACACCGTTATTGTGCGAAGAGCCGGTGATGTGATTCCCTATATTTTAAAAGTCATTGAAGATAAAAGACCGAATAATGCGCAAAAAATAAAATTACCTAAACACTGCCCGATTTGTCATGCCGAAGTGATCAAGCCCGAAAATGAAGTCGTTGCACGCTGCACCGGCGGCTTATTTTGCTCAGCGCAATTGAAAGAAACTATTAGACATTTTGCTTCACGTAAAGCGCTGAATATCGAAGGATTAGGTGACAGCCTAATAGCGCAATTAATCGACCAAACAATCGTTAAAGAATTACCCGATATTTATCAAATTGATAAAAATACCTGGGCAGATTTAGAACGCATGGGCGAAAAATCCGCGCAAAATATTTTGGATGCTTTAGAGAAAAGCAAAGCTACAACACTGCCGCGATTTATTTATGCGCTTGGTATTCCTGATGTCGGTGAAACGACGGCACTAAATTTAGCGAACCACTTTGCTGATCTGGAAAAATTAGTGCAAGCAGAGGAAGAACAATTAATCCAAATCCGCGACATTGGCCCAATTGTTGCGGCAAATATCAGCGGCTTTTTCCGGCAAAAACATAATCGGGAATTGGTTGCGAAATTAATTCAGATTGGTATTCATTGGCCGAAGATTGAAAAAAATTTAAAAACTCAAAATTTAGTTGGCAAGCGTTTTGTTTTGACGGGCACTTTAGAAAATTACACACGGGAAGCAGCAGCGGATTTAATTCGGCAGCATGGCGGCGAGGTCAGTAATGCGATATCAAAAAATATTGATTATTTAGTAGTCGGCGAAAATCCGGGTTCTAAATTAGCCAAGGCGGAGAAATTAGGGATTGAAATATTAGATGAGCTGAAATTTCAGCAGGTCTTGAATGGTCTTTAAGTGATCAAGGATTTATTTTGAACAATATTCTTAATTACTCTGGCGCCAATTTTTTGTCAGGAGATTGCCGCGGGAGCTCACGCTCCCTCGCAATGACAAAAGGGAAACTTAATGGTGGATTACGCTACGCTAATCCCCCCTACGAAAACATTTTTTGTCATTGCGAGGGAGCGTAGCGGACGCGGCAATCTCCTGATTTTAATCTTGTGCCGTACTTTCCTTTGGCATGAACGCTATTTAAAAGCCAATCTCAATCACCATGCATCTTATCTTCCATACAAGTTGCATACATCCAAACTTATCGCATTCTTTTCGAAGGTTTATTGCTGGTTAATTCATCTTTTTGTTCAACTGTTTCAGTTTGCGTTCTAAATTTTGCAAGTTTTCGCTGTTTCGATATCAAGCTGTATAAATCTCTTAGCCGTTTGGAAATTTTTCTCAAAGGTTTTTTTGACTGATTTAATTCAGCTAGCAATTTCGCCATTTCTTTGTGATGGTTTTTATGAATGCTATTGGATTCAGATTTAAAATCAGGAAAATCTATTTTGGCCATATTTTTTTGATCTCATTTTCGGTGCTGCTTAGCATGCGGCGGTTGAGTGAGCTGTGAATTGCTAAATAAGTTTTTAATTGAAAATAGCTCACGCGGTTAGGCCGGTCAATATTGATAAAGCTGGGGAAGGGCAGTGATAACTCCCGATAGCGTTTAATGACGCTGAACCAGTTTTCTGCGTTGTGCAATTCACTTTTTTCAAAGTCGGTGAGAGGGATATTATTAGCGATTAATTGTGCTGCTATATTTTCTAATGTATTTTGACGAAACTTCTGCCATTCCTGGTCTTGCTCATCGATGAATTCAAAAAGTTTTTGGTAAAGTTCATGAATGGTTTGTTCAACCTGCATTAAATCTTTTACGACTTCTGCTAATTCTTGACGGATTTTTTCATCGAGTTCGCGTGTGCTGGCTTCTGTTAAAAGAAAACTTAATTCATCTCGGGTATCTTGTAATTCCGTCCTGGCCTTGATGAATTCGGCAAGTCCATGCATCGCCAATGGAATTGAATTTTGTGGATTAGTCAGGGCACGCTCAATATCTTCATTGCTTAGTAATTTTATGCTGGCGAAGCTGGGATTTTCTGCCATTTCTATGTCAGCATATTGACGCAATAATTTAGCGATCGCCTTGGTTTGGCTTAAAACTATCCTTGAGTAAGAATCGTATTGCATAATTTTCCCTAAAATAAAATTTACACTCGCTCAATCGCTATGGCGGTGGCCTCGCCGCCGCCGATGCAGGCGGTTGCAATGCCGCGTTTTAATTGATGTGTCATGAGCGCATGTGTCAGTGTTGCTACAATTCGCGCGCCGGAGGCGCCGATGGGGTGACCTAAAACGCAAGCGCCGCCATGAATATTAATTTTCTCGCGTGGTAATTTTAATGCTTGCATAGCGGCAAGCACGACAACTGCAAAGGCCTCATTAATTTCATATAGATCAACGCTGTTTTTATCCCAGCCAGTTTTTGCTAATAATTTTTCAATCGCGAAAATTGGTGCTGTCGTAAATTCGCTAGAATCTTGGGCAAAGCTTGAAGCAGCAATAATTTTTGCCAGGGGTTTGGCGCCAGTTTTTTTAAGCAGATCTTCGTTCATTAATATCAACGCTGCCGCGCCATCGGAAATCGAGCTGGCATTCGCTGCGGTAATAGTCCCGTCAGATTTAAATGCCGGTTTTAATTTTGGCAATTTATCAGGAAAAAATTTTTCAATGCCTTCATCTTGAGAGAAAATAAAATCTTCTTTTTTATTTTTGACAGAGATGGGAACAATTTCATTAAAAAAATAACCTTTTTCTTGAGCTGCTTTTGCTTTTTCATAAGATTCAATCGCAAATTGATCTTGCGCTGCACGTGAAATATTAAATTTTTCCGCGCACATTTCGGCAAATTCACCCATGGATTTTCCTGGGTGATAAGCATCTTCCAAACCATCCAACAGCATATGATCAAGAATTTTCTGTGTTCCCATGCGATACCCAAGCCTTGCTTGGGTGAGGAGATAAGGCGCATTGCTCATACTTTCCATACCACCAGCGAGGATACAGCTGGCCTCGCCAGCTAAAATGCTTCTCATGCCCAAAATAATCGCCTGCATTCCCGAACCGCAGACTTTGTTGAGAGTCGTTGCGGGAACACTATTAGGAATGCCTCCATAAATCGCTGCCTGACGGGCAGGGGCCTGACCAAGGCCTGCAGGTAGCACACAACCCATAAAAACTTCATTTAAATGCTGATCGCATTTAATTTCTTCACAAATGGCTTTGATGACAGCGCTACCCAATTGGCAAGACTGAACCGTGGATAATTTTCCTAAAAAATGGCCTATCGCGGTTCGTTTGGCGCTGACAATATAAACTTCAGATGCCATAATTTCCTCTTAAAAAATATTTGCGGAATTTCAGGGTCAGTTTACCATTGTGTTTTCGTTACGAAAAAAGCAAAGGTTGAGTCAAAATCGTATCAAATTTGAGGCAGCATAGTTAGTCTATGTAACGAAAATTTGATACGATTTTGACCAAACTTTGCTTTTTGTAGTAGAAAAAACGATGGTAAACGGACCCTAAACATATGTATGGCTTAATTCGACCGCTATTGTTTGCCTTGCCACCAGAAATCGCTCACGCGATTTCTATGAAAGTTTGGGATTGGATTTCTTTACCTTATGCAAAATTTAATCCGGTTTTGCAAAAACCTTGCAAGGTGATGGGGATTGAATTCCCTAATCCGGTGGGATTAGCCGCGGGGTTTGATAAGGATGGTAAACATGTGATTTCATTGTCGCGCATGGGCTTTGGATTTTTGGAATTGGGGACAGTGACGCCAAAACCACAAGCAGGCAATCCGCATCCGCGTTTATTTCGTTTGAAAAAAGAAAAAGCTTTAATTAATCGTATGGGTTTTAATAATGAAGGCGTTGATGCATTAGTAGAACGTTTAAGAAAAATTCCAAATAAACCGATTATTGGAATTAATATCGGCAAAAATAAATCAACACCGGATGAAGCAGCGATAAATGATTATATTGAATGCTTAAATAAAGTTTATGCTGATGCTGATTATATTACGATTAATATTTCATCACCTAATACACCAGGCTTAAGAAATTTACAATCCGAAAAATATTTAATGCCTCTGTTGGAAACATTAAAACAACAACAAAGCCGCCTTAAAAGCGAATATCAACGCTATGTTCCTTTAGTGGTAAAAGTGGCGCCAGATTTAAATGAAAGCGAAATTAAACAGATGGCTAATTGTTTTCTGCAGGCAGAAATTGATGGCGTGATTGCTACCAATACAACGATCAAGCGATATCAAATTGAAAATGCATTAGCAAAAGAAGCTGGTGGTTTAAGCGGAATGCCATTATTTGATTTATCGACGCAGGCTTTGAAATTATTTAAACAGCAATTAGGCAATAAAATTCCTTTGATTGCAGTGGGTGGTATTTTGTCAGCCGAGCAAGCAAGAGAAAAAATTGTTGCAGGTGCGGATTTAATCCAACTTTATACGGGACTAATATATGGCGGCATTAAGTTAGTACGAGAATGTGTTAATGATTTAGAATAATTGGATCGAAACGAATTCATCATCATTTGTTTTATTCGAAGAATTGATGTTTTTATTACCCCTCATCCGCCCTGACGGGCACCTTCTCCCACAAGGGGAGAAGGACAACTTTGATGACATCTGTCAAATAAATAAAGTTAAATAACATGAAACATGCTTTGTTATGAAGAGTTATTAAACTATGAGAATACCCTTCTCCCCTTGTGGGAGAAGGTGCCCGTAAGGGCGGATGAGGGGTAATATTTCCATACAAATTGATAAATCCGCCTTCGACTAACCCGCCGCTTGAGTTTAGTCAAGCTTAAGAAAAACCCGCTAATTTATACTAAACTTGTATTAACACTTCCAACAGGAGTAAGGACATGAAAACCTTAAATCTCTTGGACTGGGTGGCAGTAGTGTTGGTAATAGTCGGTGCGTTGAACTGGGGATTGGTCGGATTATTCGGCTTTAACCTGGTTACCACTATATTTGGAGATATGACTTTACTAACACGCTTGGTATACATACTGGTAGGACTGTCCGGTTTGTATTTGATTTACACCACGTTCAAGTTGGGTAAGAAAGAGTAAATGAGTAAAAAATCACCGGCATTTGCCGGTGATTTTATTTTTATGATTAGGATTTATTTACAATTGCTTTTTCGTGACGAAAAGACAATTATAAACAAATCTCAATTATTCATAACGCCGTGTGGTACATGTCCAGTTGCAATATGTTCTTTGGTTGTCTCGCAATTCCTCACTTGATCATCGAAAAAAATATCCGCAGAAAATGCTTTTAAAAAAGGCGCTTTATTTAAACCGCCTAAAAATAACGCCTCATCAATACGAATTTCCCAGGCGCGTAACGTGCGAATCACTCTTTCATGCGAAGGTGCAGAACGCGCCGTGACTAGCGCGGTGCGTATGGGACATTTTTCTGCAGGAAACTTGGTTTGCAAACGATGCAATGCCGCTAAAAAACCTTTAAATGGACCGCCAGATAAAGGTTTATGTGCATGGTTTTTTTCATGATCAGCAAATTTTTCTAGACCGCCTTCCTGATAAATTTTTTCTGCTTCGTCTGAAAAAATTACTGAATCACCATCAAATGCAATTCTTAATTCTTCTAAAGAATTGGATTGCACGTTACCTGGCAAAATTGTTGCCGCAGCGACGCCAGAATCGAGCGCGTGTTTTACATCTAATGGATTAGCCGATAAAAACAAATCAGCGCCAAATGCACTGACATATTGATACGGGCTTTCACCACTGGAAAAAGCGGCGCGTAAAATATTTAATTCGTAATGCTGAATACTATTAAATACACGTAAACCGGTGTCTGAGCTATTACGTGATAATAAAATCACTTCAACTAGCTGTTCGGTTTTATTTAATTTCAATAATTTTTGCACTAAAGGAAATGCGACGCCGGGTTTTAATACTTCATTTTCATGTGCGATTTGGTAGCGCATATAAGCGTCAACACCTTGGGTTTCATAAACGAGGTTGCTTTCGTCAAGATCAAATAATGCGCGGGAGGAGATGGCTATGATGAGTTTGTCGTTGGCTTGAGTCATGATTTTACGGGAAAACTGTTAGTTAATGATTAGGCTCTGTTTACCATAGCTTGTCATCAAAATCCAACTTGATATTCCCCCTCAATTTTCCTATCCTGCCAGCAAACTAATTTGCATGAGTTTTATATGGAAAATAAACCAAAATATTTTGGAACGGATGGCATCCGTGGCTGTGTTGGCCACAGTTTAATCGCGCCGGAATTTGTGTTGAAACTCGGTTGGGCAGTGGGTGCGGTGTTGCGTAAAGATGGCCAAACGAATACGGCTTTGATTGGTAAAGATACGCGGATTTCAGGGTATATGTTGGAGTCGGCATTGGAGGCGGGTTTATCAGCAGCGGGCATGGACATTCGTTTATTGGGGCCGATGCCTACGCCGGGGATTGCCTATTTAACGCGGACATTTCGTGCCAGCGTTGGCGTGGTGATCAGCGCTTCACATAATATGTTTGAAGACAATGGTATTAAATTTTTTTCACCCGAAGGCAAAAAGATTTGTCAGAAACTGGAAATGCAAATTGAAGATGCAATTGATCAGCCGTTAAAAGTGATTGATTCGGCTAAATTAGGTAAAGCAACGCGAGTGGTTGATGCGGCTGGACGTTATATTGAATTTTGTAAAAGTACGGTGCCAAACAGCGTCAATTTAAAAGGCATGAAAATTGTCGTCGATTGCGCCAATGGCGCCACTTACCATATCGCCGGTGAAGTATTGCGTGAATTAGGCGCCTCAGTGATTGAAATTCACACCCAGCCCGATGGTTTTAATATTAATCAACATGCTGGCTCGACTCATCCGGTTATTTTGCAACAAACGGTGCGTTTGCATGGAGCGGCTTTAGGTATTGCTTTTGATGGCGATGGCGATCGCGTCATCATGGTTGATCATCAAGGTGATTTAGTTGATGGTGACGAATTACTTTTTATTATGGCGCGCGATTTAAAACAGCGCGATAAATTGCATGGCGGTATCGTGGGTACTGTGATGAGTAATTTTGGTTTAGAAAAAGCGTTTGCTGAATTAAATATTCCGTTTGTACGCGGTAAAGTGGGTGATCGTTTTGTAATGGAAAAATTGGAAGAATGCGGCTGGTTATTGGGCGGTGAACCTTCGGGGCATATTGTGAATTTAGGTTTAACCACTACGGGTGATGGTATTATTTCTGCATTGCAAGTTTTATGTGTGATTCAGCAATCTGGCAAAACACTGGCGGAATTAAAACAGGGCATGCACAAATTACCTAATGTTTTAGTCAACGTTCCTTTAAATCCGATGAACAAATCTTTTGTGTTAAATGGTGCAGTTGATAAAATCGTTAAATCAGCGGAAAAACAATTGGGTGATAGCGGACGGATTTTATTGCGTCCTTCTGGTACGGAGCCTTTAATTCGTATTATGGTGGAAGGCGAAGATGCGGAATTAGTCGGTAAATTAGCGCAACAAATTGCGGAAGTAGTGGAAGTAGAACAAAAAATTAAAAGTGCGTGATTTTTCATTGCGAACATAATATTCCTTGTCATTGCGAGTCACTTTACTTTGTCATTGCGAGCGTTAGCGCGGCAATCTCCTGACTATAACGTTGCATTAGAAAATCTAGTGCCAACTTACTGTCAGGAGATTGCCGCGCTTCGCTCGCAATGACAAGATAAGTAAAAAAAAGTAAAAAATTTATGAAAAAATATCTCATCACCGCCAACTGGAAAATGCACGGCGATTTAATGATGGCGGAAAATTTTTTTGCTGATATTAAATCAAAGCAATTTTCGGATAATGTCGAAGTTGCTATTCTGCCGCCATTTTTATTTATTCCGGCAGCGCGAAAAATATTAAAAGATTCAACCATTCATTACGGCGTGCAAAATATTAATCAACATGAACAAGGCGCTTTTACTGGAGAAATTTCGGTAAAAATGTTGGGTGCTTTTGATTGCCGCTATGTATTAATCGGCCATTCCGAAAGACGGCAGTATTTTGGTGAAACTAATCAATTGGTTGCGGAAAAAATTAAATTAGCCCAGGCACAGGGCTATGTGCCGATCGTTTGTGTTGGTGAAACTCTGGAACAATACGAAGCCGGACAGACTGAAGTGAGTATTGCAACGCAATTACTCGCCATCAGTGAAAGCGTTAACTTGCAACGTTTGGTTATTGCTTACGAACCGGTGTGGGCGATTGGCACTGGAAAAACGCCGAGCGTCATTGAAATTGCCGAAGTCCATGATTTCATCAAGGATTTTTTAATTTCCAAACAACCGGCTCTTGCCGCGCATTTACAGATATTGTATGGTGGCAGCGTCAAAGCGGACAATGCGCGCGAAATTTTTCAAATTCCTGCGGTTGACGGTGCGTTAGTCGGCGGAGCATCATTAAAAATCGATTCTTTTTTAGAGATTATTCGAGCATGCAACAATTAATTTTAATTATTCATCTTTTGGCAGCAATTAGCATTATTGCGCTGGTATTGGTTCAGCATGGTAAAGGGGCTGATGTCGGTGCGGCTTTTGGTAGCGGCTCTTCGAATACGATGTTTGGCAGCACAGGCGCCACGCCGTTTTTAGTGAAATTGACGGCGATTTTAGCAGCGGTATTTTTTGCGACTTCGATTGGCTTGACTTATTTATCCGGCAAAGATAGCAAGTCGGAAAACACACTTGTTCCGTTAACACCCATTTCCGCACCTGCAGCTGCGCAGCCCATTCCATTGACAGGTGATTCTCAAGCGCCGGTAGTTCCAGCGGATAAAAAATAATTTTTTACTGAATTTTTTTTGAATTATCCAACACCGCGCCTGGTTTTGGCACGGTGTTTTGTTAATAAGCCGAAGTGGTGGAATTGGTAGACACGCCGTCTTGAGGGGGCGGTGACGCAAGTCGTGTCG
>CAYTUN010000021.1:0-28473 GCA_964441315.1 uncultured Gammaproteobacteria bacterium
CCCCTCATCCGCCCCGTTGGGGCACCTTCTCCCGCAAGGGGAGAAGGACAACTTTATGAACATCTGCCAATAAAAATAAAGTTAAATGCCATGAAATAAGCTTGATTATCTAAAGCTATTGAGCCTTGAGGAGACCCTTCTCCCCTTGCGGGAGAAGGTGCCCCAACGGGGCGGATGAGGGGTGATCTTGCAGTAGTTTCCATAATGCGCAGGGATAAGGGGTGGATTATGCTATTGTAATTCACCCTACTTTCCTGTTTAGAACCAGAAGTTTTTTTAGGCAGATTTAAGGTCAGGAGATTGCCGCGCAAGTTCACGCCCCCCGCAATGACAAAAATAAACACAGCGCCACTCTTTTGTCATTTAAATTATTAAATAAAACGGGTTTTTGTAGGAGCGGCCCCCTGTGGTTGCCCTGGTACTTCGGTAGCGCCGATACTAGGGCAGCAGGCACATGGCCTGCCCCTACATTGTGATTGCGAGCAAGCGTGAGCTTCCGTGGCAATCTCCTAACGGCAAGCTAGTACAACACCAAGGAAAAACTATCAAGCAGAAATTTTAGAGCCGTACTTCGCCTTAACATACTGATCAACAATCGCCACAAACTCCTCTGCAATCCTCTCACCGCGCAGGGTATCCGCCTTCTCGCCATCAATAAACACTGGTGCTGTTGGCGCTTCACCGGTGCCTGGCAGGCTGATGCCGATATTGGCGTGTTTGCTCTCACCTGGGCCATTGACAATGCAGCCCATGACGGCGACCGTCATGCTCTCAACGCCAGGATATTGCGATTTCCAAATTGGCATTTGCTCGCGTAAATAGGTTTGAATCTTATCGGCCAATTCACGGAAGAAAGTGCTGGTGGTGCGGCCACAACCTGGGCAGGAGGTGACCATCGGTGTAAATGAGCGGATGCCCATGGTTTGTAGGATTTGTTGGGACACAACCACTTCTTCGGTGCGCGCCGCGCCTGGTGCGGGTGTCAGCGAAGTGCGGATGGTATCGCCAATGCCGTTTTGCAAGAGAATACCCATGGCAATACTGGAAGCGACAATCCCTTTCGACCCCATGCCAGCCTCGGTCAGGCCGAGATGCAAGGCGTAATTAGAGCGTTTAGCCAATTCGGTATAAACCGCAACCAAAGCCTGGACATCACTCACTTTGCAAGAAATCACAATCCGGTTCGCTGGCAAGCCAATTTTTTCCGCAAACGCCGCGCTGTTTAAAGCGGACAATACCAAAGCTTCCTGCAAGACTTCATCCGCCGATTTCGGCTGCGCCAGTTTCGCATTTTCATCCATCAAATGCGCCGAAAGCGCTTTGTCCAAACTGCCCCAATTTACCCCGATCCTGACCGGCTTGTTATACTTCAATGCCATCTCAATCATGGTAGTAAACTGCGTGTCTTTCTTTTCACCGAAGCCGACGTTGCCAGGATTAATTCGATATTTATCAAGGGCTTGGGCGCAATCGGGGTATTTGGTTAAAAGCGTGTGGCCGTTGTAATGGAAGTCGCCTACGATGGGGACGTCGATGCCTAAGAGCATTAGTCGTTCTTTGATATGCGGTACGGCAGCGGCGGCGTCTTCGTTGTTTACTGTGATGCGAACGATCTCGGAGCCTGCGCGGGCCAGGGCTTCGATTTGTTTGACGGTGGCGTGGATGTCGGCGGTGTCGGTGTCGGTCATGGATTGGACGACAATGGGTGCATTGCCTCCAACAGCAACTTTACCAACTTGTACGATAAGGGTTTTATGTCGGTTCATATTATTTCTTAATGTAGATTGATGATCAGCAATTTTTGCTGTAAAAAATTTCCCAAGCCGCTATCATATCAAAAAAGCGCAACTGCTTTATATTTTTTTAAGCTAATAACAAGGAGGTTATTATGTCTTTTTATATTGAATTTACTTTAGAAGATAATCAAAAAACCCGAAGGCTTGCCAATCACCTGCAACAAGCGGGTTTAACTTTTGAAGTTGCTATTGGATTAACTCAATATAAAAATTTGTTTTTTACAGTAGAATCACATTTATTTACAGTTGATGGCAACACATTTCAGCTCCATATTCACCCAGACGAACAAGACCGTCGCAATCAAATCACTAGCCAGGAAAATTTATTAAAGCTTCAAGTAATAGTAAAAAATAGTTCCTCTGAAACTAATAAAAGTAGCGAAATTTTTTCGGCTAAAACACTTAGCGTAAAATTTACAGAATCGCCTAAAGAAAAAATTGGGGCTCATACTGCTAAAGATATTACCAGATATCTTTTGGGCAATGACGGGGAAAGTAGAGATGACACTCCAGAATACAGATTTGATGAAGACCAGAAAAACTTTCTTCAAGTGAAATTCGACCATGAAATGATTTTTCCTTTTAAATTTTTAGATATTTTATTTAACACTAAAGACCTCAAATTTTTACTTATAATAGAAAATGCCCGTGAAAAAAAGGAGCTTGATCTGACCGAGCTTTTTATTACATCAGCACTTCCTGATACCATCGCTAATGCAAGAACCTATAAATATATTTTAATTTCACTTCCACTTGATCGCAAACATATCAAATCATTTTTAAAAGATGACCAAATAAAAAACATAGTTCTTCAAACCCCTGAGCAGGAATGTTATCGGCTCAAGCTGGATGATTCACAGCAAAAACCTAATGAAAGCAGAGGAACCTGCAACATAAATCTCATGGTGAGCGCCATAGAAAAAATCTCAAATAACCTCAAAGCTAATGACAGCCACAGTGGCACTTCGATGGGTAGTGAAAGCAGGTTCGAAATGGTGGATTTAAATGAGGAAAACCTGTCATTGCCAGATTTTTTCAGTAGAAGAAAATTGTCAGCGTTAGTCGGACAACCTAGCCAAACGCCTACCGTAACCAGCTCGGAAGATGATGATGCTTTTCAGCTAAATAACAGCAAATGTGGTTGTAGTATTTTTTAGCCTGGACAAAACCCAAAATAAAATCAGTCCTAAAAATTAGTGTCTGACTAATCAAGGAAGCTGTACAAACGAATTAAAAAATTATAACATTGGTTTTTGAAAATCGAATAACAGCAAAGAATCAAAAATCTTATTTTTGACTCACCGCTAATAATAATATTATCAAAGGGAGTTTTTATGTTAGAAAATAATAGTTTTGATTTTTTTGATATCCATTTCGTATTACCTCCTGAATATACAACCTTTTGCGTCACGGATCGAAACACAAAAGCCACTATCACATTCTTTATAAAAAATAGCGAAAACCCAAAAAACCCAACATTAAAAGAAATAACAATAGATCCGGATCGTATCGTATTTTTGCAAAATTCAATTATTTATCGAGTTAATTCTGAAGAAATTAGAGAAAAAAAATCCGTTGGCAGTCCTAACAAGATAATTTTCGAAAAAATAGAAGTCAAGCTAATACTTTCAAATAATCAAAAACCATTAACAATTACCCCTTATAAAGTTCACGGAGGTTCAAATGGAGTTAAATCTGCTCCCAACATCATATATATTTTAAATCAAGAAATTAAGCCTACCCAAAAAAATAAAACAATAATTAGTTATAACATTTTAATAAGCTTTGTCGAATCGTTACCAGAAAGTTTTCTAAGTTTAAGTGGTGTTGATGGCGACCAAGTTATCTTATCATATCAAGATAGCAAAGGAGAAAAAGAGATAGACATTACACAACGGTTTTTCAGTGAAAAAGGTGATGGTTTATTTAATGCAAAAAGTGGCGGAAATCTGCTAATAAATATAAAATTAACTAAGGAAGAAGCCGAGTCAATTGAAGGCAAAAAATTTGAATTAATGGCAAAAAATGAGTCGAGAAATCTTTATTTAAAATTTATATCAGGAGAAACCGAAGAGAAAATTTTTAATAGCAGTAGCTCAGCTACTAATGCTTATTCTTTCAATATTAAGTCTACTTCAGTAGTTCATGCACAAAACTCGAATAACATAGGTGAGGTTTTTTTAACCATTAAAGAATACTATTCTAAAAAAGCCTCAACAAGCCCCGAAGCTAAACCAACCATTGATAAAACTGATGTTGACAATGACAGCTTTACATACAAAGGGGACTGCAGTTGCAATATACTTTAATAAGCCGCTAATTCTGCGGCAATCCCCTCGCAGGAATTCGGCAAAAATTATCGACTTGGGGTGCGACGCAGTTTCTAGCATAGAATTTGTCATTAATATTAAAACTGGGAATGAAACAGCCTCACATAAAATCCGTTCAAATCGCTTTTTTGAACTTCACTTCCTCTTCTTTAAGCATCCTCCGCAAAATCTTCCCCACATTCGATTTCGGCAGCTCCTGCCGAAATTCGATAAATTTGGGGATTTTGTAGGGGGTGAGTTCACGTTTGCAGTAGTCCAATAAGTCCTCTTTCGTCAGCGTCATACCCTTACGCAACACCACAAAAGCCTTCACCGCCTCCCCTGTTTTTTCATTTTCGACGCCGATAACAGCAACCTCCAACACAGCCGGATGCGCTGCCAGCACTTCTTCAATTTCATTCGGATAAACATTAAAGCCTGAAACCACAATCATATCTTTCTTGCGGTCGACCAGATAAAACATGCCGTTTTCATCCATTTTGGCGATGTCGCCGGTGCGGAGCCAGCCGTCTGGGGTGAAAACTTTTTGGGTTTCTTCGGGTTTTTGCCAGTAGCCTTTCATGACTTGCGGGCCTTTGACGCAGAGTTCGCCGGCTTGGCCGATGGGTAATTCCTGGTCTTTTTCGTCGAGGATAATGACGTCAGTGGAAGGAATTGGCATGCCGATGCTGCCAGTGAATCCGGCAATATCCGGTGAATTGATCGTGACCATGGGGCTGGTTTCGGTCAAGCCATAGCCTTCGATAATCGGGCTGCCGGTAATTTTTTGCCATTGATCGGCGATTTTCTTTTGGGTTGTCATGCCACCGCTGATGGTTAATCGCATATTGGAAAAATCGCGTTTAACAAATTCAGGATGATTAATTAATGCATTAAATAACGTGTTAATGCCGACAATAAAAGTAAAATCGATATGTTTAATTTCTTTAACAAAATGATTCAGATCGCGCGGGTTGGTAATTAAAACGCTCATACCGCCGAGTTTCACAATGCAAAATGCGCAAATTGTTAGTGAAAAAATATGGTAAAGCGGCAGTGGCGTTAAAACAATCACCGAGCCGTAATTCACTTTTTGATTGAGCCAGGTCAGGCCCTGCATTACATTGGAAATAATATTGCCGTGGCTTAATATCGCGCCTTTCGCTAATCCGGTAGTACCGCCGGTGTATTGCAAGAATGCAATATCATCAACATTAATCGATACCGCTTGATATTTCTGTTGGCTGCCGCGTTTTAAAACGTCTGATAAATATTTCACATTAGGCAACTGAAATGCCGGCACCATATGCTTGATATGTTTGACCACCCAATTCACTACTTTGCTTTTCACCGGCCCCAGCATATCGCCGATTTCAGTGACAATAATATTTTTCAACGGCAATTTGGGCAGCACTTCTTCTAATGTTTTGGCGAAATTCGCCAACACAATAATGCTAGAAACGTCGGCATCCAGCAGCTGGTGCTCGACTTCACGCGGCGTATAAAGCGGATTGACATTCACCACAATCGCGCCCGTCATCAAAATGCCAAACATTACCACATGATATTGCATAACATTCGGCAGCATGATCGCAACGCGGTCGCCTTTTTTAATATGCAATTCCTGCTGCAAATAAGCCGCGAAATTTTCCGCTTGTTTTAATAAGTTCGTAAAACTGATTTGACTGCCGAAGTTCATCAATGCGGGTTTGTCCGCATGCTGTTTGCAGGACTCGATGAATATTTCGACTAACGAATTGTATTGATGCGAATCAATCTCTGCGGGTACGCCTTGAGGATAATGGTTTAACCAGGGTTTTTGATGCATGTTATTGTTTCCTTAAAGGGCCATTTTTGCCTGCCAATGCAGCGACTTGCATAAGCTGGCAAATGCGTGAGCGCATGATATTATCAATGCAAATCGGAAGTCAAAAAAATAAAAAGCCTGCGGCTTTTTCGGGCGGGGGTGTGGCTCGGTGTGGGTTTGGGGCATGTTTCCTTTGGTTGTGGTTTTTTTAAATAATTTTATTGGGAAAATTTATGAATGAATCGGCTTTGTTGTATGCGCAAGAGGCGATTGAATTTAAGGCTTCGTTTCAGAATGTGATTCAACTGTTTATTAAGGTAAATAATTTAGAGCAGATTCGATTAGCGCTGATGCACAAATTGCAGCTCTCTGCGCAGTTGCTGCAAGGCCAACCGATTGTGCTCGATTTTTCTCGTTTAGCTGTAGCAGATGTGGATTTCGATAGACTAAAAAACTTGCTAGCTGAATTTCATCTACCCATTGCTGGCATACGCAATTTGGGAAGCGACAAGCTTGCAGCCGCTAAGGCTTCTGGATTTTTGGTTTTGGCGGATCAGAAAAAAACCGAACCCAAACAAGAAAAAAAGAGCGGCTTTTTGCCTGCAAAAATCATTGATAAACCGATTCGCTCCGGTCAGCAGATTTATGCGCAAAATAGCGATTTGATTATTACGGCGAATGTTGGCGAAGGTGCTGAAGTGATGGCTGATGGCCATATTCATATTTATGGCTCATTACGTGGACGCGCTTTGGCGGGTTGTAATGGCAACTCGAATGCGAAGATTTTCTGTTTAAGATTTGAAGCAGAATTGATTGCAATTGCTGGCCATTACACAAGCTCTGAGGAGATGATGAAAGAGAAAAATAACAAAGCTTGTGAAATCTACTATGATGGCCAGCGCCTGCAATTTCGTCACTTATAACGGCTCACCAAAATTTTTACGTTCCAGGAACAATAAAGTCCAAACAAATTCCTTTAAACCGCAACGGTACCAGGCATAAATATAGCCGATACTGCCTGCGATAAAAATAACGGGTAAAAAAGTTAATAAATATTTCAACATGGCTCCTGCCTCCTTGTTACATTGTCCCTGATGTCTGATGAATTTGATGGGACTGTAACTATAGCAAAAGCCAGAAATGACTTCAAGTTATAAATTTATATATAAATCAATAACTTAATAAATATATTTAATGTGGGTTGCTATATTAAGCAATACATACATAACGAATCAAATAAAAACTCACTCAAAACTCAACCGCACACTGAGCCGAAATTTCCTGCTCCAAAGAACCAAACAATGGTGTCGTATTGCGCAAATTCGCCCACATACTATCCCCCAAATCATAATGCCACCATTCGGCATGATAATTAGTAAAACCCACTTCAAGCATCACATGAAATAACAAACGCCGATTACGTCTTGCCTCCATCCATTGATTTTCTGTAAATGTCGCAGAACGCCAATCATAATCTTGTTCAAAATAATCCGTTTGCGAAATCACATCCGTCAAATCAAACGGCCCACCAAAATATAATTTCTCACCCGTTTTAAGATCAAACAAAGCCAAATCCACTGCCCCACCCGTATTATGCGGCGCCGGCCAGTGACGTGCTGGATCATCCGGATGCGAGACATATTTGCGAGTTTCTTTTTCCAATTCAGCACCATCCAACTCAGGTTTTTTTTGCTTTATTTCTGCCCGCATTGTTTCGTATAAAAAACGCTGGGTTTTTTTACTGCGGAAAATATCAAAGATCCACAAACCAAAAGATGGCGCCAGGATAGCTGCAACTTGCTCCAACCGCTGCCGCACCACTTCGCGCGTGTAAATTTCAGGTAAAGTACCAGGATATCCAGCTCGGTAATAATTATTTTCTAATTGAAATCGACTGCTTTTTGACAGTCTGGTCAATTGCTGGTGAGTTTTTAAAAGCTGAATTTCCTTTGCGTCAACAAATGAATAATTCGCCTTAATCAGCTTTTGGCAAAGAAGCTCTGATTTCATCATAAGGATCCTCCTCTGTTCATAATTTTATTTAAGCCCTATATAACAAAATAAAAAATTAAAATTTTCATTTTATTCTTTTATAATATATTAAAATCAATTAAGCTAAATAAATATCAAAAATAATCATAATAATATCATGCCTAAAAAACAATTAACCAATAAATTATTAATAAAAATTCAAGAAAATCGCGAAAAAATATTCTTATTAATGGATAAAAAACAGCACCAGGAAGCGATAAAATCTCTTGACGAACTTAATACATTAATAACAGATATTGAAGAAAAAGAAATTGGTCTTCATCCCACTAGACGTTTTATAGTTTATCAGAAAGCTCTCTGCATGTATTACCTTAGTGAATACGCTAAAGTTATCGAACTTCTCAATTCAGAACTACAAAAGCCTGCATATGAACATGATATGGAGGCTAAACTTCTTTTAGCTGAAGCGTATATTGAAGAAAAAAAATATAAACCAGCTGAAAAGCTGCTAAAGCAACTATTAGGTAAAGAAAAAATTGATGGATATTCAAAATATATTACTGATATAAAGGGTATGGATAGCAAAGATGAATACACTGAATTACTTGAACAAACCTATGAATTGTTAGGTAATATCAAACTTAAGCAAAAGAATGTAGGCAAAGCAATAAATTACTACAATGAAGGGATGTGCTACGACAATTTAATGGAGCTGCACTGGAATAA
Organism: uncultured Gammaproteobacteria bacterium; assembly: GCA_964441315.1. Classification (GTDB taxonomy): domain Bacteria; phylum Pseudomonadota; class Gammaproteobacteria; order CAYTUN01; family CAYTUN01; genus CAYTUN01. The sequence goes on from CAYTUN010000021.1 coordinate 8,631, forward strand.
TGGAAATTTTATCGAATGTAAAAAAATTGCTGAGAAAGCTATTAATCATGTTTCACCAATCATTCAAATTAACGCGCGTTATTACCTGGCTAAATGCCTTTACGAAGAGATAATGAATGAATGCCAACAAGATTCGGTCTCAGACAATTTAAAATCAAAAATTAAAACAGCCTGTGAACACCTATTAGAGATAACTAGACGCGTCCCCATAACTAAAGTTGATGATAAAAATCGCGCATTTTTAATTGATGTACATGAATTATTAGCTTCGCTTGCAGATAATGATAAGTTACACAGCTACAATCCAGCAGTAGCACAAAGTTTTTATACTGTTGCTAAGACACTAGGTTCTAAGTCATCAGCCTATATCCTGGGGACAAAAATACTAAAAGAAAATCCGGAAAAAGGATTTGAATTAATTAGTAAAGCTGCCAAAGAAGGCCACTCTAAAGCAGCATACGAACTAAGTTTATTGTATTTAACAGGCAAAGGCTGTGATGCAAATTTTAATTCTGCAAAACATTGGGTTTTAGAAGCAGAAAAATCACCAGAAGTCAAAAAAGATGCTAAAGCCCTCTTAGCTTGTATTTTGCATAATCAAATTATTGACGTGCTCGATGCGCAAGAAAACTTCGATTCTTCTGAGCTGCGCAATAATAATAATTTTAAAGAAGCCGTTTTTCTTTTGAGGAAGACGCTTGGCTCATCTGCTTTAGATATGGAAATTGCAAAAGCGGCAAATTCGGCACTAGGAAAATCATTTGAGGTTTTAGGAGACGAAGAAGAAGCGCTTAACTACTATTACCAGGCTTATGCTTTAGGAGCAGAAAAATTTAAACCAAAAATTATCGGTTTAGAAACTGCATTATTGGAGAAATCGAAATTCTCAGAACAGCAATCAGCTAACGAACAAAAAGAAAAATCTCCGCTTTCTTTTGTCCCAGATCAGCCTTTCGCCAGTATTTCTACCAGTGATAAAGATCCAGAAACAGGAGCAACTGATAAAAACCCCCTGTCTACTGAAAAGCATGAAAAAATTGTCATTCAAGATAAAATTTCCAAGCTCGACGCCAAAACGCAATTATCAAAGCTATTTGAAATTGCACAAAAATCACAAAATATATCTTCATTAGCCTCGCAATTTATTGATATTGGTAAAATTATAAAAGCAGAAAAAATGACACATAAGTTGTTTTCAGATAATCAAAAGGAAATAGATAATTTGCTTGAAAAAGCGATAGATTTACTAAAAGATTCGAAAGAATCTAACTCAATTGAATGTAGTAATATAAGTCGATTAGTCAGCGCAGTGAGCACGCTATTTCAACACGGCTATAGTAAAAAAGCTGAAGAATTACTAGACGAGTGTTACTCACACCTGTCGCAGCAAGCAAGCTCTCTATCATTAAAAAATATCAGCAATATATTAAGCGCCAATACACAGTTAGCATTACTACATTATTCATTCAAAGACAAATTACAACCATTTATTGATAGCGCAATGCAGAAATTAGAAGAATCGACTAAAATAGAAAATAATAATTTAGGTCAATTGCTCTATACGCTTGTAACATTGCATCATTATCAAACTCGCGAAAAAACTTTAAATAAATTACCAAAAAAATTTATTGAAATCGATTTGGCACAATTATCAACATTAATTAATCATGCCTTTTTAAAACTTAAAGATGAAAAACTTGATCTGGCTGAACGTCATCAATATTTTACTTTTCTCTTGTATTTAAGCCAGGATAAATTTAAGTTGTTTGATTCTAGCAAAAGGGAGCAACTGTCAGAAAATCAAAAAATTTTTGAAAATCAAGACACTCACAGCTCACAGTTACAAAAAAAGGTGTTAAAAAGAATTGGGCTTCCTCCTTCAGAGTATAAAGAAGAAGTTTATAGAAATGGCTATTTTTGTGATTTTCAAATCCTGTTGGAAGGCGACAGCTCGCTTTTCGCTGAAGTAAACGGTCCGAGCCACTTTTCTTGTTCAGCCGATGGTAAACAGCATTATACGCCCAAGCATCTTTTACGTAAGACTTTACTCGAAATCAATACACTTACTGGTAAAAAGCAAAGCAACGCTAAGTTTAAAAATCTTCGCTACGATAAACTATGGCAAAACAGCGGAACGCAGATGGATAGGCAGTATTTAGAAAAAAAAGTCATTAGCAATCTCTCTCTTAACGTACAGCGAATCCGATGATTTGTTAGTGCTTGCTATTCAACTCAACGATGCAAGGAATCAGCCCATATTAAGTTTTGGCTAACAATTACTCTATGGTCTGTTTACGATTGCTCTTTCGTTGTGAAAAAGCGCGATTTCAACCAAACTCCGCTTTTTTTGCAGCAGAAAAAGCAATTGTAACCAGACCCTATTAACCCTTCACAAAAAAACTTGCACCCGCTCACCAAACTGCCTAATATTTGCGCCAACCAAGGCATGGTTAAAAATTTTTTGTGGGCAGATTTTGATTAGGTTGTCCGGAATACAACTTTCCAAACTTTTTTCAGCGAGAACCGCTGAATTTGCTCTCTAATAAATTCTCAGCCAGAAACCACAGGCTGAGGCAGGCGCTAGCTATACTCAAAACGAATCGGTTTTAGGTGTTATTGCGCCGAGTGATGCGTGAGATTGTCACGTTTTGATTGAGCAAAAGCGAAGGAATAGTCGTTCTATTTCAAGCTTTTGCGATTGAAAAACGTGACAAGATCGCGGGTCAATCGGATGCAAGAGCACCTAAAACCGATTCGTTTTGAGTATTTAAAATGAGGCTTGGAAAACGTTGAACAGAACGCTTATCCACATAAAAAATGTCAGCAAAACTTTTGATAACAGCGCAGGCGTTACCAATATTGATTTAACGATTGGCGATGGCGAATTTCTAACTCTCCTTGGGCCATCGGGTTGCGGCAAAACTACTTTGCTGCGTTTGATTTCAGGATTTATTACGCCCGATTCCGGCCAGATATTGTTGAATGATCAAGACATCACAAAACTCCCACCAGAAAAACGTCATATTAATATGGTTTTTCAAAGTTATGCGCTGTTTCCACATATGTCGGTGTTTGACAACATCGCATTTGGCCCGCGTGTTTCTCATCTTAGCAAGCAGGAAATTCAACGGCGTGTGGATGATGCTTTGGCGATGGTGAAATTGTCACATTTAGCGGATCGCAAACCGCAGCAATTAAGTGGCGGTCAACAGCAACGTGTGGCGATTGCGCGTGCGGTCGTTAACGAACCGCTCGTATTGTTATTGGATGAACCCCTAAGTGCGCTCGACCATAATTTACGTAAATCGATGCAATTAGAATTAAAGCAGTTGCAACGCCGCCTGGGAATTACTTTTATTTTAGTGACGCATGATCAAGAAGAAGCGCTTTCGATGTCGGATCGCGTTGCGGTGATGAACAATGGCAAAATCGAGCAGTTGGATACGCCGAGAAAGATTTACGAACAACCGGTCAATTTATTTGTCGCGCGTTTTATTGGCGAAGCCAATATTTTTGTTTGTCAGATAGCAGCAATTGAAAATAACCAAATCGAAATTGAAATCGAAGGCGTCAAAATTCATTTGAAAGCACCGCCTGAAGCAAAAGTCGGTGCTGAAATTAATGTATTAGTGCGGCCTGAAGATATTCGCGTTTGGGGCCTTAAAGAAATTAATCTTCAAGAAGATGTGAATTTAATTGCTGGCACAGTGGAGCAAGTGATTTATAAAGGTTCTACTGTGGATTTGGTAGTGCGTCTGGCGAGCAATAAACTCATTTCGGCGACGCAATTTTTTGATGAAGATGACGATAAACTGGAATATGAAGCCGGCGAAAAAGTTTTCATCAATTGGATGCCAGGCTGGGAAGTGATTTATCCTCATGACTAAGTTCAATTATTTTAAAATTTTCAGCATGACGACCTTGTGGTCGTTTCTGTGTATTTTTTCTTTAATTCCGTTGCTGTTTGTTTTTGTCGTGAGCTTTTTGCAGCATGATTTTTTAAATCTCATGAAATTGCCCTTTACCTTGAAAAATTATTTTGCCGCATTTAATACCGCTTATGCGCAAGTGCTACTCACCTCGCTGGAAACCTCAAGCCTGACGAGTCTGATTTGTTTGATTATTGGCTACCCATTTGCTTATTACATTGCACGCATTAAACACAACCAGATACGCACATTATTATTATTGCTAGTGATTATTCCTTTTTGGACCAGCTCATTAATTCGCACCTATGCCATGCTAGTGATTTTAAAAGCGAAAGGGATTGTGAATACGGTGTTACTGGCGCTCGGCATTATTCATCAGCCGATTCAGTTGTTATATAGCGATGTCGCGGTGTTGGTCGGGCTGGTTTACAATTTATTGCCGTTTATGATTTTGCCATTGTATGCAGTAATGGAAAAATTGGATGACCGCTATATCGAAGCAGCGCGTGATTTAGGTGCTAATCGCGTTACGATTTTTTTAAAAGTGATTTTGCCTTTGACGATGCCAGGCATTATTGCTGGCATTAATTTAGTCTTTTTACCGGCGATGACTTTGTTTTATATTCAAACGATTTTGGGTGGGGCTAAAAGTTATTTGGTGGGTAATTTAATTGAAAGTCATTTTCTCGGCATTACCAATTGGCCGATGGGTGCTGCTATCAGCGTTTTGCTGCTGATTGTGATGCTAGGCTTAGTCAAGCTGTACCGGCGTTTTGATCGTAATTCCAATGAGAATAGCTGGCTATGAAAATCTCACGGCTGATATATACATTAATCGTTTATTTTTTTCTTTATTTTCCGATTGCGGTTTTGGTGATTTTTTCTTTTAACAGCGCGAGTTATTCCTTAGTTTGGCATGGTTTTAGTTTGCAATGGTATAGCGCGCTTTTGCATGACAAATTTTTGCTGACGGTTACCTGGCACTCACTGATGATCGGCATTATTGCTTCTATTAGTGCGGCTATTTTAGGAACACTCGCCGCATTTACCCTATTCCGCTATCAATTTTTTGGTAAAAAATTTATGCACGGATTAATTTTTACTTTAATTTTGATTCCCGACATTGTGCTTGCTGTCGCTTTTATTATTTTTTATAAAATCGTTTCTATTCCACTGGGATTTTTCACCTTAATTATGGCGCACATTACTTTTTGCATGCCATTTGTCAGCGTTATCGTTTATAGCCGCCTCGCCAGCTCTGACAGGATGATTTTCGAAGCTGCTAAAGATCTAGGTGCCAGCGATCTAACCGTATTTTTAAAAATCACTGTCCCCCTGATGATACCGGCGATAATCGCCGGTATCTTGTTGAGTTTCACCCTGTCGATTGACGATGTGATTATTAGCTATTTTGTCACTGGCCCCAGTTTTCAGATTTTGCCGTTGACAATTTATTCGATGGTGCGTGTCGGCGTCACGCCGGAAATTAATGCTTTATGTAGTTTGATTTTATTGGTGACTTTTACTGCCGCTGGTATCTCGCAATTATTAATCCGCAATCAAACCATTAAAAAATTTAAACGCTAAGCGTTTAAAGAGAACGCTCATGAAAAAATTTCTTACGCTCTTGTTATTTTTCATCAGCCTGGCAAGCCTTGCACAAGAAAAAGTCATCAATTTTTTTAGCTACTCTAATTATTTACCTGAAAGCGTTATCGAAAAATTCGAAAAAGAAACCGGCATTCGCGTGAATTATTCAGTCTTTGACGATAATTCCAGCATGTATGCCAAATTACGCTCCAATCCCGGTATCGGCTATGATGTGATTACCCCCAGCAGTTATTATATTCAACGCATGGTAAAGACTGGTTTATTGCAGCCGCTGGATCGAAATAAAATACAAAATTTTCAATATTTAAAAGCGCAATTAATTAATCAGCCATTTGATCCCGACAATCAATATAGTATTCCTTATTTATGGGGAACGACTGGTATCGCCGTCAACAAAAAATACATTGATCCAAGCGCTGTCAAAAGTTGGAATGATTTATGGCAGGAAAAATATCGCAACCAAATTATGCTGCTGAATGATTATCGCGAAGTATTCAGCATGGCTTTATTGACACTAAATGATTCGATTAATGCAACTGATCCCGCCGACATTAAAGCTGCCTATGAAAAATTAGTCAAAATTTTACCGAATGTGCGCTTGTTTAATTCCACCGGCATTCAGATGATTTTAGCCGATGAAGATGTTTATATCGGCATGATGTGGAGCGGTGATTTTTTGCAAGCACAAAAATATAACGATAATTTAGTTTATATTTTCCCTGATGATGGCTTTTCGATCTGGATTGATAATTTAGTTATTCCCAAAAATGCGCCACATTTAGCCGAAGCTTATCAATTTATTAATTTCATCACCCGGCCTGAAATCGCCGCTGAAATTTCGCAGCAATTAGGCTATTCAACCCCCAATGAGGCCGCGATGAAATTAATGCCAGAATCATTGCGCGCCAATGAAGCTTACAATCCTTCCGCTGAAACGCTAAAACGAGGCCATGTGCAGGAAGATATTAAAGATTCGGAAACGGTTTATGAAAAATATTGGGAGTTGTTGTTGATTGGGGGGAATCGGTATTAATATTGTTTGACAAATTGTATGACATTACTATAATTTAATTGGTATTACAAAACAAATATCATCGCCTGGGGCTTGCTATGACATCTTTAGTTTCTATCCGCATTAATGATGCACTTTTACAAGCCATGAAGGCTAATGCCCACCGCTTGCACCTATCTCAAACTGACTACATACGCAAAGCTATTGAACACATGAATAGCGAAACGGAAAAACAAGAGCGAAAAAATAGACTTAAAAATGCGAGCCTACGCGTAAGAAAAGAAAGCATGAAAATTAACACTGAGTTTGGTGCGATTGAACATGACCCAAAATCTTAAAAAAGGGGAAATATGGCTGGCTAATTTAAACCCTAGTAAAGGCAGAGAGCCTGGCAAAACCAGGCCTGTCCTTATTCTACAAGATCAAACGCTATTAGATATCTTTCACCCATCTACATTAATAATCCCGTTCACCACCAATTTAGTAGAAAATGCTAATCCATTACGCATCAGAGTTAATTCGCGAGATAAATTAGAAAAAAACTCAGATCTTTTAATTGATCAACTACGCGCAATCGATAATAAACGATTAATACATGGCCCATTGGCAATGTTGACGAAAGATCAAATGAAAATCGTTTATAAAGCTGTCAGCGAAGTTATGGGGATGGAGCCATAAAGCTATTTACATTTCTTCATCCCGTTCGATTATTCACATTATTAGCTGCTTAAATTAGCGGCCAAGTTTTTGTTTTGCAACGCTATACTCAAAACGGATAGATTTTAGGTGTTATTGCGCCGAGTGATGCGTGAGATTGTCACGTTTTGATTGAGCAAAAGTGCAGGAATAGTTGTTCTATTTCGAGCTTTTGCGATTGAAAAACGTGACAAGATCGCGCGTCAATCGGATGCAAGAACACCTAAAACCTATCCGTTTTGAGTATAAGCCAGGAAAAAAGTTGAAACTGCGGTAGTTCAGCATTATTAGTGGCAACGCTTTTTTGGGGCATGACCTTTGCTTTTATTAAAGATGCCGTTGCCACTTTATCGCCATATAATTTTTTATTTTGGCGCTTTGGCATTGCCAGTTTATTATTAATTATTTTTGCGAAAAAAATTAAGATTGATAAACAAAATTTGTTTAATGGCGCGATCTTCACTTCGATTATTGCTTTTCTTTTGCAATTGCATTTTCAAAAATACATCAGCTCCAGTAAAACCGCGATTATTTTTTCACTCGAGCCGGTATTTGCAACGCTTACCGCTGCGATCTATTTAAAAGAGCAATTGACGCTGCAATTTTTCCTGGGCGCTGTCTTTATTTTCATCGCCATTCTGATTGCTGAAAAACGCGCAAAAGAAAACGTCATCCCACAAGATTGAATCTTAACTGTTCGCATCTTGAGCTTTGATGAATATAAACTCTTTGTGAAGATTGATTTTTCTATAAATGTATTGTTAACTTTCGATTATTTGAAAAAATCAGTTTGGAAAGGCTATGGCCTGTTTACTGTTGCTACTTTCAGTAGAGAAATTTGAACAGGCTCTGATAACTTTAAGGAATTCATGCCAGTATGCAGCTAATTAAAAAAACATTCATTGTATTATTATCGATTGGCATGACAGCCTGCTCTCCTGGCATTGTCAATACGCCAAGCACTTATAATTCCTATCAAACACAAAAATCCGCTTACTCATTGACTGTGATGGGCATGACAGCAAAAACGATTGCTGAAAACAATCAATATGTGGCCGCTCATGAAGCAAGCCCCTTGCCCGCTTCATTTCTTCAAGGCAGTCGAGGTTATCATTATCGTGTAGCACCTGGCGATGTGGTGGGAATTACAGTTTTTGCGCAACCTGATCTCAATGCTTTTCAAGCGGTTACTGAGTATCAACGGGATAGTTTAGGTTATGTGGTCGATGATCGTGGCGATATTTATTACCCTTATTTAGGCAACGTTAAAGTTTCAGGAATGACAGTGGAGCAAATTCGTAGCACACTGACCAGTCGCTTGAAGCGGTATATCAAAGATCCGATATTAAACATCAAAGTGCTCCAGTACCGCAGCCAGCACGCGGATGTGATCGGTGAAGTCAATCGCGCCCAGCCGGTAGCGATCAACGACACGCCTTTAACATTAGTCGACGCAATCAGCTTTGCTGGCGGCCCTGCAGAGAAAGGCGACCTTAATAACGTTATATTAAAACGCAATCAGCAAAATTACCGCGTCAATGTGGCCGAAAGCCCAGGTTCTAGCAAGCTCAATCAATTAATTTTAAAAAATGGCGATGTCGTTGACGTAAAAAATTACGATCAAAGTCAAATTTATGTGCTTGGCGAAGTCTTGCAGCCGCAAGCTGTGGTGATGACTTCCTATCCAATGACTTTAAGCCGCGCGCTTGCTTCTACCGGTAGTTTAAACCCCATTACCAGCAATGCTCAGGTGTTCGTATTCAGGAATTACCGCAATGGCCAAGGCGTTGCCTACCATTTGAACCTTAAAAGCGCAGATGCCTATCTCCTGGCTAACCAGTTTCAATTGGCTAATCAGGATGTCGTTTATGTATCAACCTATGGCTTAAGCAAGTTTAATCGCATTATGCGACAAGTCATTACCAGCACCGCCAGCTTCAATGATCTAACCGATTCTGCGCTGGACATTAAACTTTTAACCGAAAACGATTAAAGAGAAGCTATGCGCTATAAGAAACCCGAAATTGCAGACACCCGGCTTGCCGGAAAATTCATTTTACGGCGCTATGTTGATTTACCACGGCTAGTGCTTTTTAGTTTTACTTTTATTGCCACTTTTATCGCGGTTTTCTATGCTTTTAATTTTACGCCACGTTATGAAGCAGTTGCATTGCTTGAAACACGCGTGATCGGTTCATTAAATAGCATTACAGCAGGCTCTTTACTGCCACTGTCAAATTTGCAAGCTCCCACAAGCGGCATTACCTCTGTCGTTACCAATAGTTTTACCGCCAAACCGACTGATGAACTCAATTTGCCGAACAATGTCTCCCGCAGCCAATTACCTGCTACTGCCGGCAACTGGCTGCGCGAAATGGCGCTGATTCAAACTTCACAAACTATTCAAACCGCCATTTCCTCCGCCAACCTGGATTTGCAAAACCCGCGTTTTGAATTTCCTTTAATTACTCCGCTAATGAATTGGTTATTAGGCAGTTTCGGCGTAAACGTGGCAAATCTGCCCGGATTAAATGGCGTGGAATTAGGCAAAACCCAGGTACCTGAAACGCTTAGCGGAAAAGAATTTGAATTAAAAAAAACCGCCCCCAATGAATATCAATTGAAATTACCCGATGGCAGTCTGCACAATGGCAAATTCAATCAGCCACTGTTATTCAGCTATAAAAATGAGGCAGGATTGCTCAATGTTATTAGCATGAGCGAAAATAAAGTTGAAATCAGAAAATACCCTCTGTCCGAATTATCTGAAGCGATCAGTCAAAGTTTATCTGTAGATTCATTGGATTCTAACGGCTATTCGAATGTCATTGGCTTAAGCTATGAAGGCAAAAAACCCGCGCAAGTGGCCTTGGTGGCAAATGCGATAGCCGATGCCGCAGTTAAGCTTTCTCGCGAACGTGAGAAAAAATTTGCCGTCGAGACTCGCGATTATCTGGTTGTGCAACGCCAATTTATTGAAAAAAACCTGAAACAGGAAGAAACCTTATTAAACCGCTTTATTTTAGACGCCGGCACCAGCAACCTGGACTATCAATCGAAAGCATTGGTTGATCAAATTGCAGAAATTGACAAAGAAATCCGGGAACAAGAAGTAGAAAAAATCAAGCTTGAAGCACAAAACACGCCGCTAAATTTTCAAGTTCAACAAGCCAAAGCGCAATTAAAAAATTTACAAGAAAAGAAATTGGTCCTGCTGCAACAAATTCAAAAAACCAACTTGTTTAATTATCAATACAGTGAAAACATCAAAAAATATCAAATTAATCAAACTCTCTATTTAAGTTTATCGGAACAAATCGAACGATTAAATGCAATCATTCAAAATCCTATCGGTGATTTACGGATTGTGAATTACGCTAATGTGCCTGATTTAAGCATCAGCTACTCGCGCATTCTGATTATTATGATCGGATTTATTTGCGGATTGATTGTCGGCTATATTGTGACGCTTGCTATCGAATGAAAACCACTCGCAGAACGCCTAGCATTGATTCACTCGATACACTCTATGATCCCTGGCGTTATGAACGCCAAATTAAGCACTTATATTATCGCACACGCGATAAAGGTCTCGCCCAGGTTTTTATTCAGGAACAATTTGAAGTTCCATTAATCAATTTTTATTTCGATTCAACGCGGCTTAGTCAGGCGATCGCCAATAATGTCAAACATGAATTATATTATTTTAAACCACATACCCAATTTAGAAAGCAGGTTAATCAAAAAGTCCGCGTTTTATACGATCCGAGTATTATCGATAAAATCGTAGCAGGCGTAGTCGCCAATATATTAAATGAATTGATTGAGCCTTATTTATCTAAAAACTGCTTCGCCTACCGCCCGGGATCAAGTCCGGAATTAGTCGTTAAAAAACTGTCGCATTATTTAAAATCGCATGAAAAGAGCCATGGTCTTTATTTTATAAAAACCGACATACGCGCCTATACTGATTCAATTCCGGTTGGCGATAATTCCGAATTATTTAAAATTCTTGATCGGATTTTTCAATCGCTTAAACATCCCCCCAGTACTTATCAGATTAATTTAATTAAAAGCATTATTCGCCCTGCCTATATTAATACCGAGGGCCACCGCCAGTGCAATTTATTCGGATTGCCGATGGGAATACCGATCACCACCAGCATCGCAAATATTTATGCCAGCGAAATGGATTATGCTTTGGAAACTTTTCCTGATTTATTTTATGTGCGTTACTGTGACGATATTTTTATAGCGCATCAAGATTATGCAGTATTATTAAAAGCCATTAGTGTATTAGATAATGAATTAAATCGCTTATGTTTATCGCGTAATGCTAAAAAAGACCTGGTACGTTACTTTAATAAAAGTGGACGCGCCGATGAGCAGCAAAATATAAAAGGCACTAATTTCATCAACTACTTGGGTTTTCGCATCAGCTCAAACGGGCTTTACTGCGTTTCCAAAACCCGCCAGCGCCGCTTTTTAAAATTAATACGCAGCCGGGTACGCAGTATGGCGCGGATCAGCATACATGAAAACTTGGATACTCGCGGCAAAGCAATTTGCAGCGCAATTAATGCGGCTTTAAGCGATTTTGATATGCAAGACAGTGAAACGCTCGCTTTATTAAATACGGTAACAGATCATAATCAATTAAAACACCTGGATTTTACTATCGCTTTATATATTGCGGAAAAACTCTCCCAGGTTAAAGGCGTCAAAGCTTTTCGCCATGTTCCTTACAAAAAAATCCGAGACAAATGGGGCTTGTTGTCCTTGATTCAATTGCGCAATCAAGCTAGCAAGCAGGAGTAAGCTGGAAAATGGCGCTTAATCTTCTTTCGAAATGGTTTTTAAGGCAACGGCAACGTTCAGAAAGTTTTTCTTCTGTTTACGATATTTTATTTTCAGAACAGCCAAAACGTTATATTGAATTTCGTTTGCGGCTGTTTAACTTAAGAGTTTTGTTTCGTTTTGTTATTCATTTATGTTTTATTTATTTTTTGATTTTAAAGTCCTGGAATATTTTTTTCATATTGACGATATTTGCCTATTTATTGCGAACTAGTAGTAAAGCGTTTTTCTGGGGAGCGCTGGAGAGCCTGAGGGAACGGGTGCGAATTTCACATCGGCTTTATGATAATGAAATGATTGCGTCAGGTATCGGCGCTTTTGTATTGCTCGGATTGATAATAGCGATATTAGTCACACTCATTTTTTTGATTTTTCATTATTATTTCATCAACATAGCCACGCAATTTGGGCCAGTACCGAATACGAGTATTTTTACGATTTTGGCATATTTTTTGATTTTTATATTGTGGATTGATCTGCCGCTGATGGCTTATCATTCAGGCATTTATGCAATCACACGCATTATGCGTCCTAATTTTTCTATCATCGCCGCAGATTGTTTGTTTGTCGTTATGTTTATTTTATTTTATCCCTTAATGCATAAGGCTGCTTTTGTTGTCGCCATTCTCGTTTATATTTTAGTTTCACTGGGCCTGAAATTTTATTATACAAGAAGAATGTATCGCTTATACGAGCAACCATTCACCTTCGTTAAATCTGTAAGCAAAGCCTTTACCATCATTAAAGATTATTCAATGAAAACATTTTATTTGGCCGGTATTGCTGAACTTAGCATGCGCACCGATATTATGTTGCTTGCACTAGTGTTGATTATTGGCTATTACTTTCAGCTTGATCTCTTTGTGGTTATATTTATTTATTTAATCAGTCCGATGTTACGCGCAGCCACAGAATGGTCAAAATTATTTTATTTTGACCGCAAGCGTTTTGAGGATTATCCCTTACAACGTTTCGTTGAAAAATATGACCGCTATATTTCGCGCTATGCTGTATTGCTAGGATTGCTCTATTGGATAATCGCTTCGGCAACGGCCTATCTCATACTAGGCGAAGCCACATTGCATATTAGCTTATTACTGCTGCTTTATTTTATTTTAAGGCCAAAAATTGCAGATGCGCAGGTGCGCGCATTTTCTAATCGTGATTATGTAGCTGCCATCATCTCCGGATTCATTCTTTTAGCAGGCCTGGCATTTATTACTTTCAGTACAATGGCGCCTCTATTTCGCGCATTATCACTCGCATTAATAATGCTGTTTATTTATGAGCTGATACTGGCAAAAATCAAGCGATCTGATTTTCATAGAAACTATGTTTATCTTAATATTTATGAGTGGCTAGACAGATTAATCCAGCGAAAAGATGAAATGAGTTTTTGCACGATTCGTTTAAACGATAATATTAATGACTGGCGCCGCGTATATTTCATTCAGGTGATGATTAAAAAATATTTTTCTGATGCCTGCGTTTTAACTGAAACAGCCAGAAACGAGCTTGTTTTTCTTGAGCCTAGCAAAAGCATCAAAGCCATTCCTAGTCTGAACCAAATATTTGAATTATCTGGTGGGCTAGTCATGTTTTTTTATTATGGCAAACTACCGGCTAATGAAAAACTCGATTTAGCCGAACTAAAAACTTTACCCGGCATCAAAAAAATTTTTAACAACTACGATGAAACGCTATTGAATCAATTACCCGATTCGAAAGCATTAAAAGCATATTTTTTGTCACAATTTCCCGATGGAATTTACTTTGACCCTTATAAACATTTAGGCTCTGAAGCGCTTGATTTAGTGGATGCGGAAGCACGCTCCCTTAGCAATAAAATCCGCTATTATTTAAACCAGTTATCTAATCGATTTAAGCCAATTTTAAACGAAGATATCCGTAACTTTGATGTGACTGTTTTATTTGAATTCGGTATCATAGAAACGGTTTTTCTCATCGCGCATCCGGTGGTGATCGACGAAGAAAAAACCCAACGTATTAAGCAGTGGCGGCAAATTACGCATAGTTATAATTTGGGTTTTATACTGGCAAATAATCCAGCCATTCAAAGTGAGGAGACATACAATGAAAATGATGGCTTGCCTCAAAAATAGTGCTTTAATCATCATACTAATTTTATGCTGCCAAAAACTGATGGCGGCAAGCCAAAATTCGCGTGAACTGACCTTAGGCGGAAGCGACTTCAGCTTTAATTGGACCGAGCGAAATTTAAGTGTTTTGCGCCCCGATCAACCCGATGAATATAGCGGCTTTGAACGCGGCCTCGGATTAGAAGAACCAATTTTGGAAAAAAAACGTGAAATTCAACGCAATTCGATAGTTCCTGATTTGTTTTTTACACGTGGTATCGATCGCTAGTTTCTGTTAAAAATTACGCCTATTTGCTGCCGTATATTTCATCTGTCGTGCTATAATTTTTTTTGAGCGCCATTATCGCCAAGATTAAATTCTTGGAGTTTTCCGGCGGCTGAGTTGGTACCGCGGTACACTGCCGTCTATATACCGTAGTATATTTTTTTCAAATAAAATGGCGCTCAATTCCACAGTTCAATTTTAAGAAGTTCTGTAGTACGGTTTTACTATCACTTTAGTCGAGCCTACTTCGACAAACTCCCGATTCAGCCAATAGGCGTCTTCATTGTAGACCCGGACGCAACCATGGCTAGCATGATAACCAGGCACAACCGGTGAGCCGTGCAGCGCGAAGCCCTTGTGGAAGAACATGCAATGTGGCATCGGCGCGCCGCCCTTACCTAATGGATACTTCGAAGATTTACATTCAGCGCCTTTTTTCGTGTAGATGCGGTAAGTGCCGCTGATGGTACGGCAGCTTCTGCCAACGTCTGCGCAGTAATTTTTACCGCCAGCAGCCGGTCCCCAGCGGACGAGGTCGCCATTACTATCATAGGCGCCCCAGGCAAGCTTATTCGGATCAAAAATAATGACTTTAGTGCCTTGATAGCCAATATTATGTGGGAAAGGAGAAACCGTCATCATGTTATGGCGCGCCAGGTTATCCGGCACAGCGATGACCATGCCAGCTTGCAAATGCACATTCATCCGATTAACACGCTTGACCAAGTCACGTTGCTGGGCGTTGGGAAACAGGCTTTCCCAGGATTGCCCCTGCCGCACTTTGACACAGTCATAATTCGGGTTGGTTGAACACAAGCGCTGACCATAACCTGCCTGTGCTTCTAAAACAGGAAACTGCACTGCCAAAAACAAAGCTGCAACACCTAAACCGATGCTTTTCATACCACTCCACTCCTCTATTGAGCGCAAAGCGGTATTTAGCTGTCTCTCACTTATCACACCTTACCGATAGGCTGAGTGCAGTAAATTGCCACACGCGCCATCCTAGTCTTAAGCTAAATTTACATTCCCGATATAAATATAGGCTATTTTGAATTGGGTTGCGCTTTTGCTTCGATGGGTTAAGGCACAAAACCTGCTTTTCCTTGGGCTTGTTAGCAATTCAAAATAGAAAATTAGGGGGCGAGCTTTGGTGATTATCAACGATTGTAGCTGTATACAGAGAAATCTAGGGGAGCGAACCCCTAGTTTCGCTGCGAGCTATGCATCTGCTCAAACGCAGGAGCCAATCTCATGAAGTATTTAATTACTAGCGACATTGGAAGGAAGCATGCCAGCCACTGTAACTGCTCGCCCTTCTCCAATCAAAGCGCAATGCTCTGGTGACTTTGTGTCCTTGATGATCAAGAAAGATTCCCAATTAACACCATCTTGACTGCGTAAAACCAGGTTGCTTAAAAGGACCTCCCGACCATAAAGAAAGATCTCTTCCGGCTTGTACCACTGGGTTGAAAAGGAATATTTCATCCCAGCCAAGCCTTGGGCTTTTAAGTGAGGATGATACAAATTGAAATCATCATTGATTAATTCAGGTGATCTTCGATCCTTATACGCTAAAGGTGAAAGATCAAATTCTGCAAACGATGTCAGGTTATGCTGCGCCAAACCGCCTGGGCTGGATGCGAAAATCTCATTACAAGCAGGATTAGTTTGATCAAAACGGACTTTTACTTCTTCATCGGCAGCTGCCAAAGAAGAGAATAAAAAGACAGAAAAACCGAAAAAAATGCTAATAACCGCTAATTGTTTTCTTATCATCAAGGGTTTCTCGCGTTTTTAGTTATTGTTGTTGAAATAGCAGTATACCTTTCTCAACTTAAAATTCAATTAAGCGCCCATCTCCCGCGATAAAGCAACGCGTTAAAAATCGCTTATTAAGATGCAGTTATTAATACGTTGTTACTCATGCTCAACCTTACTTGCAGCCTTTCCTAAAACCCATTATTCTCCAGAGCCATCGCCAACTGCATGAGGGAAAAGCTATGTGGCTTGAATACCTTATTTTTATCTTAAAAACGCTTACTATTGTTTTTGCTATTGCGCTGGCCTTGGCGCTTATTACAGGCATTTTTGCTAAAAACAAAAAATCCGAAAAAGAGCAAATCAATTTAAAAAAACTCAATCAAAAATACCGCGAATTAGCCAAAAATATTTCTCAAGAAATCCTCGATAAAAAATCACTTAAACAGTGGCTTAAAACAGAAAAAACCCAACTAAAGGAATTAGAAAAAAATAAAAATCGTCAACGTTTATTCGTCGTCGATTTTCAGGGAGACGTTCGCGCCAATCAAGTGAAAGGGCTTAGAGAAATTATCACCGCCATCATTTTGGTCGCAAAAAAAGACGATGCGGTATTGCTCAAGCTGGAAAGTCCGGGTGGCATGGTCACTGGCTATGGATTAGCGGCTTCGCAATTACAACGTTTGCGCGATCATAAAATAGATTTAACGGTAGCAGTCGATAAAGTCGCTGCCAGCGGCGGCTATTTAATGGCCTGTGTCGCCAATAAAATTATTGCAGCACCGTTTGCAGTGCTCGGCTCAATTGGCGTCATCGCACAACTGCCAAATTTTCATCGCTGGTTAAAAGAAAAAAATATCGATTTTGAACAAATCACTGCTGGGAAATATAAACGCACACTGACAGTATTTGGTGAAAACACTGAAGAAGGCCGCGAAAAATTACAAGAAGAAATTGATGACACCCATATTTTATTTAAAGAATTTGTCAGCGAACACCGCCCTCAAATTAATTTAGAACAAGTAGCAACCGGTGAACACTGGTATGGCGAACGCGCCTACCAATTAAAATTAATCGATAAAATTCAAACCAGCGATGATTATATTTTGTCAAAAATTCAGTCGCACGATGTGTATTTAATTTCCCACCAAGAAAAATTAGGCTTCAAGGAAAAATTTTTCCGTAATATTCAAGCATTGCTTTATCATTAATTATGTCAGCCCACCACGATCATCATCATTCACATCAACACACCGCACCCTTTAAAGTATTAATCATCGGCGTGGTGCTAGCACTGGGTTATGCCTTGATTGAAGCAATAGCAGGTTTTTATGCTAATTCACTTGCCTTATTAAGCGATGCTGGCCACATGGCAGCCGATGGCGCAAGTTTGTTATTAGCAGCGATTGCGGCCTGGATTGCTGAAAAACCACCTACCGAAAGATTCTCCTATGGTTTAGGCCGCGCCGAAGTATTAGGCGCATGGATTAGTAGCTTAGGCATCGTATTAATCGCCATTTTCATCGTAATCGAAGCGATTGAGCGTTTGCGTGTCAGCGCAAACGTGCAGGGAGCTACGATAATATGGGTTTCTTTATTAGCAATTATCGTTAACTTAATCATCGCCTGGGTTTTAAATCGCGGCGAAAAAAATTTAAATTTGCGTGCTGCGAGCGCGCATGTATTAAGCGATTTATTAGGATCGGTAGCTGCTTTAATTGCAGGCTTATTAATTTATTTTTTTCATTGGCAATTTGCTGACTCATTATTGTCATTTGTGATTTGTGCTTTAATGTTCATCATTAGTTTTCGTTTATTGAAAGAAACCATGCATGTCTTAATGGAAAGCGTGCCTGCTCATATTAATTTAGAACAAGTCGGTAGCGAAATCGCCGTACGTAATAAAGTGATTGCGGTGCATGATTTACATATTTGGGCGTTATCGTCGAAAACGCAAATATTATCCGCTCATATTGAAATCGAGCACATGGATGATTGGCCACAAATCCTGGATGATTTAAAGCATTTCTTGCATGAAAAATATAAAATTGATCATATCACTTTACAACCCGAACCACGCGCGCAAACGCTGAAACATTTGCGCTTCGACAAATAGGTTTTACCCATGAGCGATAATTATTCTTCGGAAGAACTCAAAAAATTTTCTCACGACAGTGAAAAATGGTGGGATATTTTTGGCGATTATGCGCCGTTGCATGCGATCAATCCATTACGTCTTGATTTTATTCAACAGCACATTCAGTTAAAAAACAAACATATTTTAGACATCGGCTGTGGTGGTGGCATCTTAACGGAAAGCCTGGCAAAAGCAGGCGCCAAAACTATTGGCATTGATTTAAATGAAACTGCGTTAAATGCTGCCAAAGTGCATGCAACTAATGAAAATTTAATGATTGAATATTTATTAATTTCAGCAGAAGATTACGCCCAAAAAAATCCAGATCAATTTGATGCAATCACCTGCATGGAAATGCTCGAGCATGTGCCTAATCCTCAAAGTATTATTCATGCATGCGCCAAATTATTAAAACCGCAAGGAAAAATTTTTTTCTCGACGCTGAACCGCAACTTAAAATCTTATTTATTTTCCGTCATCGGCGCCGAATATATTTTAAAATTACTTCCTAAAGGTACGCATGATTATGCAAAATTTATTAAACCGCATGAATTAGCCGCGATCGCGCGTGAAGCAAATTTAAATTTAATTGCAAGCGTTGGCATTCATTACAATCCTCTGACAAAAAAATATTCACTCACGCATGATTTATCGGTGAATTATTTAATGGCATTTGAGAAAACATCATGATAAAAGCTATATTATTTGATCTGGATGGCACATTAGTCGATAGCGCGCCCGATTTAGCCAATACCATCAATATCATGCGCCAGCAACGTAAACTTTCTGCGCTAGAATTCAAAATATTACGTCCACATGCATCCCATGGCGCCAGAGGCTTATTGAAAGCGGGTTTTAATATTACGCCCGATGATGCAAATTATGCAGCCATGCGCACAGAATTTTTAAACACCTATGATCAAATCATGTTAGAACAAACGGATTTATTTTCTGGGATGGAAAAAATTATCAGCTACATTGAAACAAGATCCTGGCATTGGGGAATCGTTACTAACAAACCGCGCTATTTTTCCGAAAAATTACTGAAACATTTAAATTTATCGCAACGTATTTCCTGCTTGGTTGCCGGTGATGACGTCAAAAACGCCAAACCCTCCGCCGAACCCCTATTAAAAGCCTGCGAATTACTGCAAATAAATCACAGCCAAGCAATTTATATCGGTGATGCAGAACGCGACATTCAATCAGCAAAAAATGCTAATATCTATTCTATCGCCGCACTTTATGGTTATATCGCAGAAAATGAATTGACACAAAATTGGCAAGCGAATGAGTATGTTAATTCGGTTAGTGATATTTTTAATAAATTAAATCGTTTATAGATTTTATCAATAAAATATTCGCGAAAGTGTTTGAGCACTAAAATTTAATTAAATACTTTTTTGAAAATATTATTTTATTACCCCTCATCCGCCCCTTTGGGGCACCTTCTCC
>CAYTUN010000022.1:0-27752 GCA_964441315.1 uncultured Gammaproteobacteria bacterium
TAAAAAGTTTACTTAATTTACGCAAAAAAGGCCTTGATTGGGAAACGCAGGCCGATGCTACACTGCCCTGGTTTTTTTCAAGTGAATTTTTAGCTAATCCAGAAAATGTCGCTTTATTTAAAAAATTATGGCAAGAAAATCCGGTATCACAAACACTTGCCGATCAGGAACGTCAGGTATATGCAATTGAGCAATTTGATGCGCGAAACTGGCTTAAAGAAGTTCGTGCTACAACACAAATTATTGCTGCAGAAGATGATATTGTAGACTTAGTTAATGAGAGTGAGTTTCTTGCAAAACATATCCCTCATGCCAATTTGACTGTGATTCCTGGCGGACATTCAAGCCCGATAGAACAACCCGTCTCAGTTTGTGAAATTGCTTTGAAGTTTTTCAAACGCTAATAAACCTTAAGTTCAAATTCGATCAACTACGGTATTACGGTATTACGGTATTACGGTATTACGGTATTGCGCATTGGTTTATCTGGTCTGATGATGCGGGGATGAGCGACCAACTACACCAACCTCACGATCATTTTTTCAAACGTGCCATGGGCGACTTGCGTGTTGCTGCCGATTTCTTGCAACAACATTTACCAGCGGAAATATGCAAGCAAATCGATTTTTCAACTTTGAAATTATCGAAAAATTCGTTTGTTGATGATGCATTAAAAAATCATGAAATTGACGTCTTATATCAGGCAAGCATTAACCAAGAAGATGCTTATATTTACTTACTGCTAGAACATCAAAGTAATGCTTATGCAAGAAATTTGGACTGCAGATTTTCATCTGATTGACGTAAAAACAATCCCTGATGAAAAATTACGTGAACATATCTGGGCAGGAATTATGCAGTTTGTTTTTAAACACCGTTTATTAGGCGATTTAATTTTCAAAATTGAAATGTTTTCAAAATGGTTAAGCCAGTTAGAACAAGGAGGCGGCTTGGACTATGGCGTTGATGTGTTAAAATATGTCACTGAAGCAGATGAAAGCGTCAATAATGAGAGGTTTGCGCAACTAATGGCTGAACAGCTAACAGAAACTTATCGGAGTAAGACGATGACTTTTAAAGAACTTTTTGAACAAAAAGGTTACAAGATTGGAATTCAGCAAGGTTTAGAGCAGGGTTTAGAGCAGGGTTTGGAACAAGGCGCTCTGGAGCAAAAATATATTATTGCTGAAATGATGTTAAGAAAAAAAATCAGATTACAAGACATAGTCGAAATTACTCAACTACCATTAGCAGAAGTGCTGTTTTTGCAAAACAAACAACAGATTAATCAGGAATAAATAGGATCTGTTTACCATTGCGTTTGCTAATGCAAAAAGCAAGGTTTGTCGAAAATCGCATCAAATTAAATTGATTTACCAATACTCAAACTGGCCATAAATAATATAAGTAAATTAAATAAAGCAAAACAAACAAGCCGCCCTGCCAACGTTTAATGCCTTTGCTGATAAAAATAATGCAGCAAAGCATTAAAGATAATCCAAGCATGGTGTAAAGATCGACTGCGCTGATGTTCGGCGCATGTATCGGTTTTAATGAGGCACTGATACCCAATATGGCAAGAATATTGTAAATATTGGAGCCAACAATATTACCGATTGCAATATCGGCTTGCTTTTTAGCAGCGGCGACGACTGAAGTGGCCAATTCGGGTAAACTGGTTCCTGCGGCGACAATAGTCAAACCGATGACAGCTTCGCTGATGCCTAAAAGCCGTGCTAACTGTACCGAGCCTTCGACGAAAAAATTTGATCCCAATACTAATAAACCCAATCCCAAAATAATCAAAAAAGTATCGAAGCCGTAATATTTTAATAGTCCCCCATTATTAATTTTGGCTGGGATTTGATTATCTTTTTGGCTTTCTGACGCGTGACGACGCGCATACCAAAAATTAAATCCCGTGTATGCGATAAGACCCGCAACCAAAATAAGCCCTTCAAGGCGGGAAATCAAATGATTGTAAATAATGAATAATCCAGCGAATCCAACCAGCAACATTATGGGAGCATCAATCTTGATTAATTGCTGCGGCGCAGCAAGGGGACGTATCAAAGCACAGAGCCCCAAAATCATAGCAATATTAAATATATTTGAGCCAATCACATTGCCGACAGCAATATCGCCATGATTACTCAGCGCAGCTTGTATGCTCACGATTAGTTCCGGCGTGCTTGTGCCGTAAGCGACTACGGTAAGCCCTATTACCAAAGGTGAAATACCGAATTTTAAAGCGATGGCCGCACTACCGCGCACCAAACTTTCAGCACCTAAATAAAGCAAAACACCACCAACTACAATTAAAATCAATGACATCAACACTAAAGTAACTCCTAAATTTGATCAGCGCTTGCTACTGTAAAAAATATACACACACTGCTGTTCATCAACCTTTTCAGCGGGAACCGCTGAAAAAATATTGCTGCGTTTTTTTATCAACATGCGTGGATTTTAGAAAATTTATTTGATGCAAAAACGCAGCACGCGCAAGACTTTGCGATGCGAGGGGTGCTGTTAGAATAATAAATAAAATCGTCAATCCTAATTCAATACTGACCCGCCACTGCATAAAATGAACTATTGCGCCAAGCAACAGCAAACTAGTGCCGAATGTGCCTGCTTTTGTCACCGCATGCATGCGCGTCAACAAATCAGGTAAACGCAAAACGCCAATCGCGCCGATCAAAATAAAAATGGCGCCGGCAAACATCAAAAAACTGCTGATTACTATCATCATGCTTCGTTTCCTTTTTTCTCAATATAACTGGAAATCGCCAGTGTTCCTAAAAATACAATCAAGGCGAGGACCGGCGCCAATTCGAGATAAATCGTTTGATTTTGTATCACACTTTTAATCGCAACAAAACCAATCAATAAATTTGCGAGCATGTCTAAAATAATCATTCTGTCAGGCAAACTGGGGCCGATGATGGCGCGAATAAAGCATAACAGTAAACTAAAACCGAGTAGCAGGAAAATTCCGATCATTAGCCAATGATGCATAGTATTCATCCAAATATCTGTTTTAATGGAAGCTCATATTTTTCTTTTAGTTCTTTAATCATTTTTTCATTTGAACCTTCTTCAGCAATCAGATGAATAAACATCCAACGCCTGTCTTTTGAAATTTCCAGCGCTAATGAGCCTGGAGTCAAAGTAATAATGCCAGCCAAAAGCGCCAGTTCAACTGGCTTGCGGCAATTTAGTGGCAATGCAAATACGCAAGGCTGGATTTTTAGTTGCGGTTTTAAAATAATTAGCGCTACATTAAAATTGGCTTTAATAAACTCAACCAAAGCAAATAGCAAAAATTTAATTAATGCATAGCTCTTAAATAAATATTTGAAAATACGCATTTAATTTTTCCCCAATACCGCTTGTGTGTAAATTTCAGGTTGCATCATTTGTTCTGTTGCAGATTGAATCGTATTAAAAATCGGGTTTGGCACGAATCCCATAAAAAGCGAAAACCCCGTTAATAAAATAATCGGCGGAAATAATCCAAGTTTTTGTGTTTTTACCAAAGCATTTTCTTTGACAGATTCATGCGCAGATTTCCAAAACACCTGGTTCCAGATTTTTACCATTGAATAAAGCGTCACAAAACTTACTAACAATGCGATAAATACCATCACCAAATGATGGGTCTCAACGCCAGCACTAAATAGCAAAAATTTACCCCAAAAACCTGAAAAAGGCGGAAATCCAGCTAATGAAAATGCGCTGATTAAAAATAAAAAAGCCAAAAAAGGTGAGCTCTGATAAAAACCGCCTAATTGCCGCACATCATGCGATTGCCCTACTTGAGAAGTAATACCACTGATCAAAAACAAATTGGTTTTTACCAGCATATTATGAAACATAAAGAAAATCGCGCAGGCTAATGCAAATGGCGTATAAAACGCCAGGCCCATCACAACATAACCAATCTGGCTAATAATATGAAACGATAAAATTCTTTGAAGATGATACTCTGCCGCAGCGCCTAAAACACCGCTCACCATCGTTAATCCAGCCAGCACTAAAAGCAACACTAAAAAATAATGTTGGTGTGGAAATAATAATGTCACTAAACGAATCAAGGCATAAATACCCACCTTGGTCAAAAGAGCGGCGAAAATGGCGATACTTGTGGTATTCGCCGTGTGATAAGAAGCCGGCAGCCAAAAATAGAAAGGAAATAAAGCCGCCTTCATAGCAAATGCTAACAAAAGCAGCAGGCAGGCAATACTTGCCAGCGGCAGTTGAGGCGGCTCAGCCAATCGAACCGCCAGGTCCGCCATGTTCAAAGTGCCGGTCAAACCGTAGAGTAATGCAATCGCGGTCAACATCAGAATAGTCGTCACCAAATTAATCAATGCATATTTAAGTGCCGCGTCGAATTGTGCTCTCTGGCCGCCGATCACCAACATTGTCAACACGGCAATTAACATCACTTCAAACCAAACATATAAATTAAATAAATCGCCAGTTGAAAATGCGCCACAAACGCCGCAAAGTAATAACCAGAATGCGGAATAAAATCCTCGGTTGATTTCATTTTCTCGCAGATCTGTCAATCCATAAATCGCAACGCAAAATGTCACAAGCCCCGTGATGAGCAGCATCAAACTGCTAAATTTATCAATCACAATGCTGATACCAAATGGCGCAGAGTAGCCGCCTAATTGCAGCACTAAAATCGGAACGTGATTTAATTGATAAAACAATAAACAAACTGACACCAGCAAGGCAAAGGAGCCGAGAAAATGAAATATTTTCTGAGCAAGCGGCAAGCGATAACTTATACCAGCAAAAATTGCCGTTAATGCGCTAATTAAAAGAGGTGAAACGGAGAGCCAACCCATAAATTTTTATTTTTCCTCTTCATGCATTTTTTCAGCAGCGCGAATAACATTGATATCCAGCGTATTAAATTCCTGCCAGACGCGCTCTACCAACGCAATCAAAAAAGTAAATAAGCCAAATGCAATCACAATGGCGGTGAGAATTAATGCTTGTGGCAATGGGTTAGCCAGCGAAGTTGCATTCAGTTCTGTTGCGTGTTCGGAAACAAAAGCAGGCAAAAATGAATCGATGCGGCCGCAAATAAAAATGACAAAATTAACCGTGGCTGACAATAAAACAAAACCCATGATCCAGCGCAGTAATTGCTGACTCAGCAAAAAATAAACACTAAGCGCCGTTAAAAATCCAATCAAAATGCAATAGGTGATTATCATCTTGCTTTGCCTTTGAAATTAAGAATCATCCATGCCTGGCTCGCAGCCACTAATAAATACACACCTAAATCAAAAAAAAATGGCGTACCGATTTTAATATTGATTAAAGGCAGGCTATACCAATAAGTGCTGAAATAAGGCCGCTCTGAAAAAAGCGCCACCAATCCGCTTAAAGTCGCGATAAATAAACCGCTATAAGCAAAAATAATTAAAATTGCTCTGAATTTTGCTTCCTGTTTTGAATGTTCATGCGCGAACAAATATAGCGCGAATGCACAGGCCGCCACTAAACCGCCGATAAAACCGCCCCCAGGTAAATTATGTCCGCGCCATAAAAGCCAAAGCGAAAAAATGAACATGAACGCAATTAATAAGCGGCTAAAAAAAACCAGAACAATAGAAGACATGTGGTTCCCTCACCGAATCGATTTTTTAATAGCAGCAATGCCGAGCGCTGCAAGCAAAATCACCATAATTTCCCCAAACGTATCAAAAGCGCGAAAATCGACGATAATCACATTGACCACATTACGTCCATGGCCCAGAGAAAGACTATGTTCTGTAAAATATTGCCCAACCGAAGCGTTGAACGGCGTTTGTGTCACCGCAATTAAAAGCAGCGTGACAAATAATCCAATACTGACCGCAATAAAAATATTCAACCATTTTAAATGGCTATTTTCCGAATGAACAACAGGCAGACTTGGCGACAGATGACGAAACGCTAACACCGCCATAACCAAAGTGAGTGTTTCAATTAAAGCTTGCGTTAGCGCTAAATCCGGAGCGGCATTGATTAAAAAAAACAAAATATTGCCAATACCAAAAAATCCCAAGCAAATAATCGCAGTAAAAAATTTTTTAATATAAATCAGTAAAAATGCTGACAAAATGAGCCATAAAAATATCAAACCTGACATTAAATCCCATTCAAAATGCCAATTGATGGCATGCAGTATTTGAAAATGATTATTCAATAAAGCAGCCCAAATAATTCCACTCAATGCAATAAAGATAATTAAAAAATAATTTTGCAACTTGCCATTTTGAAAAAATTCGGTGAAAAATACTGAAAAACGAACTAAACCATCCATCATGACGCGATAGCCATTCTGCGGGCCGTATTGATATAAAAATTTTAATTTATCATGCCATATTACCAAGCGATGATGTTTGACATAAAAAAGTATCGCGCCAAGCAAGGTCAAACTACTTAACAATAAAGACGGCGTGAAACCATGCCAAAGCGTCAAATTAAGCGTCACTTCTTTCGCCAGAATAGCGCTGGCGGCTGGCGATAATAAAGTCCTGTCAATTAAAAAAGGAAACAGGCTTAAAATCAGCATCATTAGTGCCAGCAGCACTGCGTTGATTGACATGTTGTAATTGGCTTCCAAGACTTTTGCAGGCCGTTGTTTGCCTTTGAAGGGTTTAATCAACAGCATTAAAGCCAACATGCCTACAACCATATTCGAAAAAACCGCAATTAGCGTGAGTATCTCGGCAGCAATCGGCGCTGCTAAATTAGCTTCATAAATTAACTCTTTTACATAAAAACCCAACAACGGTGGCAGGCCCATCATTGAAGCGCCACTGATTAATATCGCGGCAAAAGTGATCGGCATAGCTTTCAAAAGGCCACTAATTTCGCGTAAATCGCGGCTTCCTGCTTGATGTTGAATATCACCTACCGCCATAAACAGCGTCGCTTTATAAAACGCATGCGCAACCAAAAATGCTACCGCAGCCTTAATGACCATGTCATGAGGCGAGCCCAGTAAAAAAACCAAGGATCCTAAAGCGGTCACCGTACTATAGGCCAAAAGCAATTTCATATCCGTCTGTTTGATTGCAAGCCAGGCCCCTACCAACATGGTTGCGCCACCCACTGAAGATAAGGCAATAAACCAGAATTGCTCTTGGCTAAAAACCGGATGAAATCGCGCCAATAAATAAATTCCCGCTTTTACCATGGTGGCAGAATGCAAATAAGCGCTGATGGATGTCGGCGCTTCCATGGCGTCGGCTAACCAGAAGTGAAAAGGAAATTGCGCGGATTTGGTGAAAGCGCCAATCAATAATAAAACCAGCATTAAAATGTGGTAGTGACTTTTTAACAAAACATCATGATGCCAGATTAAACTGGAAATACTAAATGTGTCACAAGTAGCGCCAATCAGAATAAAACTGAGCAGCAAACATAGTCCACCCGCGCCAGTGACAAACAGCGCTTGTTTAGCAGCCTCGCGCGCATGTGAAGCTTGATGATTAAAACCAATGAGGAGGTAGGAAAAAATTGTCGTTAATTCCCAAAATAAAAATAAAGCGATTAAATCATCCGCCAGCACCAAGCCCAACATGGCAAACATGAAAGCGAGCAAATAGCAGTAGTAACGCGGTAATCTTGTTTCATCATCTAAATAATAAGCACTGTAAATAATTATCGGCATAGCAATGCCGGAAATAATGAGTGCAAATAATAAGCTCAAGCCATCGAGACGAAATGCAAGATTAATTTTTAATAAGCTAAACCAGTGAATCGCCCAGGAAAGCGTTTCGCCACTCGCCACTGTTGTGACCTGATTCAGAAATTGTAAAAAAATGATCAAAGGGACCAGGGCTAATAACCAGCCAGTCATGTGACGTTTGAATCCTGTCCTCATAAAATTTAAAAATCCTTCAGCGGTGTCGCTGTAAAAGCATTCTCAATAGGCTCAATAACATACCCTATTTTTAACGAAAGGGATGTTTTCGAATGATGGTGGCATTACGTTCATAACCTGTTGAAATCAAGGTTGCGGGTACGCCTGCTAATTGTTCGATTTTTTCTATGTAATTTTTTGTTTTGGCAGGTAATTTACCATAGTCTGTTATACCCGCAATATTCTGGTTCCAACCTGGTATTTCTTCATAAACTGGTTCGCACTCTGCCAACGTTTCGATATCCATTGGCGGATAATCTAATAGTTTATTGCGATATTTATAAGCAACGGTAATTTTCACCGTTTCTAATTGATCCATCACATCTAATTTTGTTAAAGCTAATTCGGATAAACCATTAATTAAAACGGTCTTACGCAAAGCTACTGCATCAAACCAGCCACAACGTCTTGGTCTGCCGGTGACAGAACCGAATTCATTGCCACGCTCTGCTAAATGTTTACCAATTTCATTATTTAATTCGCTAGGAAATGGGCCGCCACCGACACGCGTGCTATAAGCTTTGCAAATACCAATGACCGCATCAAAATTTAACAGACCAAAACCGCTGCCAACACTGGCCGCGCCGGCAGTTGTATTGGACGATGTGACATAAGGATAAGTGCCATGGTCCACATCCAAATAAGTTCCCTGCGCGCCTTCAAATAATAATTTATCTCCTCTTTTGCTGGCTTCAGCCAGCAAAAATGGAACGTCTGCAATCATGGGTGAAATTTTTTCAGCTAGAAAAGACAATTCATCATAAACTTCATCGACGGAAATAGCCGGTAAATTAAAATATTTTGTCAAAATAAAATTATGATATTCAGCAAGGCTGACTAATTTTTCACGGCAACGTTCCGGATGCATTAAATCCAGCATGCGAATGCCACGCCGCGCAATTTTATCTTCATAAGCTGGGCCAATGCCGCGCCGTGTGGTACCAATGGCAGCAGCGCCACTTTTATTTTCGCGCGCCTGATCAATGGCGACATGGTAAGGCAAAATTACCGCACACTGACCGCTAATAAATAAACGTTTTTCAATTTCAATGTGATTATTTTTCAGCTCTTCAATTTCAGTCATTAAAGCGCTAGGAGAAATTACCAGGCCATTGCCAATGTAGCATTTCAAATGTGGGCGCAAAATACCTGAAGGAATTAAACGCAAAACCGTTTTTTTGCCGTCAATGACAATGGTATGTCCCGCATTATGTCCACCCTGAAAACGCACGACACCTTGCGCATTTTCGGTAATTAAATCGACGATTTTGCCTTTTCCTTCATCGCCCCAATGGGTGCCGATAATAACAATAGCTTTGGACATAATTTTTATAAGAAGTAATAGGGTCTCTGTTTACCATTGCTTTTCCTACTGCAAAAAGCAATGGTGAACAGACCCTAGATTAAAAAAATACCCCGCCGCAAGCGGCGGGGTGAGGTATTTTATTTGGAATTCAGGTCCGGATTTTTAAAATATTTAAAGAAATCACTATCCGGGCTTAGCAATAAAATATCGCGCTTTTGATTAAAGGAATTTTGATAAGCCTGAATGCTGCGGTAAAACGCGTAAAAATTTGCATCCTGACTATAAGCGGTATTATAAATTTCCGCGGCTTCTTTAGTGCCTTCAGCGCGGATTTTTGCCGAATCAGTATTGGATTGTGCCACTACCACTGCTGCTTTTGCGTCAGCCATGGCACGGATGGCCTCTGCTCGCGCTTTACCATCCGCACGATGCTTGGTTGCCACCTGCTCACGTTCAGCGCGCATCCGTGAGAATACTGAATCACTGACTTCTTTTGGCAAATCGATACTTTTAATTCTGACATCGATAACTGAAGCACCTATATTTTGTGCGCTTTGGCTCGCCTGCTTGGTAATATTTTCCATAATATTTTCACGCTCACCGGAAACCACTTCGGTGATCGTACGCCGGCCAAATGCTGCGCGTAACGCGTCATTAATTCTTTGTTGCAACAAATTTTCTGCTTCAAATGCCTGGCCGCCAGTACGTTGATAATAAATCGGCAAATCATTAATACGCCATTTCACATAATAATCGACTAATACATATTTTTGCTCTTGCGTTAAAATTCGCGAGGATTGCACCGTAAAAGTTTGCAACCGCGTATCAAATTTTCGTACCTGATTAATAAATGGCGTTTTAAAATGCAAGCCCGGGCCAATCACATAAGGTTTGCCGGTATCAGGATCATTAATAATTTCACCCAAACGCGTCAGCAATGCCTGCTGGCCTTCATTTACCGTATATAAACTGCCGTAGGCAACGAACAGAAGAATTAAAACAATAATGCCTAATAAAGTTTTACCGATTTGCATTAGCGACTACCCTCACGTGTGGGATAAAGAGGCCGATTAATTAATTCATTACTGGTTGCTTGCGAAACTGCATCACCCGATGGGCTTTCAACAACCGGCTGTCTATCGATTGAAGTTTTCTTGCCGCCCGAATTTAAAATATCTTGCAGCGGCAAATAAATTAAATTACTGCCGGATTTTTGATCAAGCAAAATTTTTGTTGTGCTACCCAAAATTTGCTGCATCGCGCCTAAATACATGCGTTCGCGCGTTAAACTTGGCGACTTTTGATACTGCGGCAATAAAGCCAGGTAATTAGCAATATCCGCTTGAGCCTGCAAAATGACTTCTTTGCGATAAGCTTCTGCTTCTTGAATTAAACGCGCAGAAGTACCTTGTGCTTCAGCTGAAACCTGGCGCTCATAAGCATTTGCTTTATTAATGTAAGTTTGCTCATCTTCGCGTGCTTTAATCGCATCATCGAAAGCATCAGTGACTTGTTCCGGTGGTTTTGCTGGTTGCAAGTTAACATCAACAATTAAAATGCCCGTGTTATAACGTTTTAAAATATCCTGCAATTGTTTTTCCACATCCTGACGCACGGTTTCACGGCCGGTAGTGAGGATTTCATCTAGCGTGGTGTTACCAATCACCTGCCGCAAGGCACTGGCAGTCGCCTGCTCCAGACTGGATTTAGGATTAGTGACATTAAAAAGAAAATCACGCGCATTGGCGATACGGTACTGTACAGCAACTGAAACCGATACAATGTTTTCATCACGCGTCAGCATCTCAGAAGAGTAAGAGTAGCTGTCAACACGTTGGACATTCACAAGATAGTTCGTATCAATAAAACGCGGGATCCAATGCGGGCCTGGGCCAACATCCGATGTATATTTACCTAATCGAAGAATAATTCCCCTTTCAGCGGGCGATACGATAAAAATGCCTGAGAGCGCCCAAATAATCAGCACTAAACTCACAAGTCCAATAATCAAGCCTTTAGTAATATTAAAGCCATCATCGTTGCTGCTACTGCCGCCACCGCTAAAAGCATTTTTATTGGCTTTTTTGCCGCCAAGCAAAGCGTTCAACTTGTTCTTTAATTGCTTCAACGCCTCATCCAAATCTGGCGGCCCATTTTGATTATCCGGTTTTTTAGAATTTCCCCATGGATCTTTTTTAGGTTTATCGTCACCCGATTCATTCCAAGGCATGTGTACCCCTAATATAAAGTGAAAAACTTGGGTAATGTACACAAGTTTTACTGAATAATGAAGTGGAATTTTGGCGCCTGCCTCAATAAATCTCATGTTTAAGGCTTTGTGGAGAAAGGATTTTATGTTATGTTTTTGATAAGGAAATACTTTAATTTTTGCGTGGGTTTTAACTTAAAGTATTATTAAATTTTAATTTATGAGGCGGTTTTTTTATGCCATTTTTTAATAAAAATAAAATGACCAGAAATCAAATCGTGAACACTATACGATGGGCACGAGAAAAATTTTCAGGAGCCACGAGTCATAAGGTTGAAATTTCAGAAAGTGATTATGCCAATTACTGTGAAAATAATTTTTTAAAAGAGAAATTTTCATTTACTCGCGGTCATAATGAAAAATTTTTTGTTGAGATTATTAAAGATAAATCAAATACTACTAATCAGCCTTGGGTATCTGATATCATGACTGCGATTCAACACCGAGTTAATACGATTCAACGTCGCGAATATTCAATATTGATAGACCAGATTGAAAAAAATATTTTTGAAGATGATAAATCAAAATCAATATATCCAGAATACCATTCATCACAGTTCATGCAAGAAGTGGATAAAGATTTTTATGATAGATGTCAATTTTTCAAAGACCGATTAAAGCAAGATGGCATTTATTTAGGTTTTACAGAAGACGAGGAGTGTCTTTTAACAGTACCCAATGTAAGAGAAGCTGCAGAGTGGGTTAAAAATATTTTTGGCGGGCCAAGAAGAGAACCCTCAAGAACGTATAGTCATGTTAATGATAGTAGTTCGGATGACGAGGAATTGAGTGTTGGTGCCGCAGAATATGCTGCGGATTCAGGTAATTCGGAAGCATTAGGTGAAAATAATTCTGATTCAGATTCAGATAATGCAATTAATATAACACAACCTAGTACTGCCAGTGTTTCTTCTGATGATGACTCGGAGAACCCTGAAGAGTCTGACGGTGAAGTTCTTTCTGAGGATGAAGAGGGTTATCCTGAGTATCATGAATATCTGGGCAAGAAACGTTGAATTTTAAAAATAACTTTGAAAGCGAATGTAGATCGTGAATCAATACCCCACAGCGAAGCTGCGGCGTTGCTCCTGAGATATCGATACAATTCGCTTGTTTTGTTCATATAAATTCTAAACATCTGCCACCGTCGTCAAGTATGACTATCGCTTCGATGTGTTTCTTCGCAATGTGGATTTGCACACTCTCCCACATCTTAGCGAGATCATGATTAAAAACAGCGGTATATTCTGTCAATTCTTGCAATTGAATCTTATTTTTTATACTACGAATACCGACTCTCAAATGTTTATATTAAAAATCTTAATAATCCTTGCCACACTTTTGTTTCTGATTCTTATCCATGAATACGGTCATTATATATCAGCCAAGCTATTTAAGGTTAGAGTAAAAGTTTTTTCTATTGGTTTCGGCAAAGCGCTTGTTTCAAAAAAATCCAAATCAGGAACGGAGTATCGTCTTGCCTGGTTACCTTTGGGTGGTTATGTAGAACTTCAGCAAACGACAGACGCCACTGATGTAGGCGCATTTAACCAGGCCGCCAAATGGAAACGTTTTATTATTATGATTGCTGGTATTAGCATGAATCTTATAGTGGCCCTATTATTATTTTGGCTATGTTATTACCTGGGTTACAAAGAGCCGCGAGCAATCATTGCGGAGATAGCACCTAATTCAATTGCAGCCGCTGCTGGAATAAAGTCACCCAGTGAAATTATTGAGATTGATCATAAAAAATCCAATAGTTGGCCTGAGGTTTTTATGCAGCTTTTAGGGCATATCGGCGATAAAAAACCGGTTAATCTTAGTTATTTACACGACAATCAGGTCGTAAACACTTCACTGAATTTGGTGAGTTGGCGACTAGATGGCAAAGATAAAAATTTCTTGCAAACTCTAGGCATCAAAGCCGCCCTTCCATTTATCCCAAACCGTATTGGTAAAATCGAAAAAGGCAGTCCAGCTGAAGTTGCCGGATTGAAAGTTGGAGATGAGATTACAGAAGTTAATCATAAAAAAACATCAGACTGGCAAGAAATTCTCAATAGTATTCATCAATCAAAAGGATTGATGGATCTTCACGTTGTTCGTGACGGGAAAATGCTGACATTTCGCATTCACCTCGAAGAAAAGTGGCAAGGCCTGAAACTTAAACCCTACTTGGGCATTGCGCCCGTCATGGTTAAATGGCCAGAAAACCAACTCGTGATCCAAAAGTACCCATTCTGGCCAGCTGGTTATCATGCCAGCCAAAAATTACTCCAGCTATTCGCATTTAATGCCGCTTCAATTGAAAAGCTTGCTACAGGGAAAATCGCTATTAGCGCGCTATCAGGCCCCGTAGGCATTTTGACAGGCTCGAGCCAAGCTCTGCAAAGTGGCTGGCTAAGCTTTCTGCGCTTTACAGCATTTATTAGCTTCATGCTGGCTTTTATCAACTTGCTGCCACTTCCAGGCTTAGACGGCGGACAGCTGGTGTTTTTGCTTTTTGAAACATTGAGGGGCAGGCCCTTATCAACTGCCTGGCAGCTATTACTGATTCGTTTGAGCATGATTTTACTCATAATTTTGGTATTTCAAGCCACAATAAACGATATCTTGCGCCTGATAGCTTAAGCTTTTTTTAAGCTAAGCGCTGAAAATCAGTTGCCAACTGAGATAATTGGCCTATAATGTGCCGGTATTTTTTAAGAGCATAATTTTAGCCAATTTCAAAGACTGTTTTTTTAACTAAAAACTTCTCTCAAAATGGCGCTATACTAAAGCAACCACTTGTGAAAGAAACAATAAGAAAACAAGTTAGGGAAAAATAAATAGAATGATGGAGGTATCATACCGTGATTACTGGAGACAGATTACAAGAACCATTTTTGGCTGCACTATGTAAAGAACAAGTCCCTGTGTTTATCTACCTGGTCAATGGTATTAAATTACAAGGTCAAATTTCCGCTTATGACAGCCATGTTGTCTTGTTGAAAAACACTTCAGGTCAAATCGTTTACAAACATGCCATATCTACTATTGTGCCAGCTCGCAATATCAACATGGCAGATTTAGACGCAGAGCTTGCAAGCGAATCATTTGAATAAATCCCATCAACTTAACGAGCGCATTTTGCTCGTTCACATTTTTGGTCATCATTCAGAACAAAGCAGTGAGGCGCTGACTGAATTTCAACAGTTAGCGCTCGCTGTTTATGAAGGCAAAATTGAGCAAACACTCAGTGTTCATTTGCGCCAATTCAATCCCAAGACCTTATTAGGTGCGGGCAAAGTAGTAGAAATCCAGCAATTAGTTGCAAACCTTTCTATAAAGCTGGTGATTATTGATCACGAATTGTCTCCTTCACAAGAACGAAACCTCGAGCAGGCCATCAAAGCGCGTGTATTAGATCGCACCGGCTTAATACTCGAAATTTTTGCGGCACGCGCCAGGACATTTGAAGGCCGATTGCAAGTCGAGTTGGCCCAACTCGAACATTTATCCACCCGCCTCGTGCGTGGCTGGAGCCATTTGGAACGGCAGCGTGGCGGTATCGGCTTACGTGGCGGGCCAGGTGAAACCCAGTTAGAAGTCGACCGACGCATTTTGCGCGAACGTATTCAATACGTAAAACAGCGTTTGGAAAAAGTACGCAAACAGCGTGCCCTAAGTCGGCGCGCCCGGCAACGTAAAAATTTGCCCTTGGTAGCACTTGTCGGTTACACCAATGCAGGAAAATCCACTTTATTTAATGCGTTGACCCACAGCAAAGTTTTTATGGCAGATAAATTATTTGCGACGCTTGACCCCACTTTGCGCCGAATTTATGTGCCCGATTTTGGAAAAATGATTTTTGCAGATACCGTCGGCTTTATTCGGGATTTACCGCATCAATTAATTGATGCGTTTCATGCAACGCTCGAAGAAACGTTAGAAGCCGATTTATTATTGCATGTGATCGATGCCAGTTCGCCACAAAAAACCGAAATGATTAAAGCAGTTCATACGGTATTAGAAGAAATTGGCGCTGATAAAATTCCAATGTTGGAAATTTATAATAAAATCGATAAAGCAGGAAAATCGATTCGCATCGATTTTGATAGTCATCGTCAACCAAAACGCGTTTGGTTATCGGCTTTGACGGCTGAAGGTATTGTCGAATTAAAAGAAGCTTTAGTTGAATTTTTTGCTGGGGCAAAAAATTTGTTTTATGAAAATGTAAGCGGTAATGAATAAATAATTTGTCATTGCGAGCGAAGCGCGGCAATCTCCTGACATTCAGTAGGCACTAGATAGATAATTGCCAGCTATGTTTAGGAGATTGCCGCGTCCGCTTCGCTCCCTCGCAATGACAATAGAATAGCCGCGCTTCGCTCGCAATGACAATGGAATGATCACGCTACATTGTAATGAGAAAATGGTAACGATATGTCGAACGAAAAAATATTAGAAATCGAACGCTTAAGTCACGATGGTCGCGGTGTTGCGCATGATAATGGAAAAACGATTTTTGTTTTTAATGCATTACCACAGGAAAAAGTTTCCTATCGCATCATTCGCAAGCATCGCCAATATGATGATGCGGTAAGCGAAAAAATTTATAACGCTACAGAAAATCGCATCGCGGCACGCTGTCCGCATTTTGGCACTTGCGGTGGCTGTGTGTTGCAACATTTATCCAGCGAAAACCAAATCGATTTCAAACAATCGATTTTACTTGAACAGCTCACCCACTTTGCCAAACTCAAACCCGAAAATATTTTAGCGCCATTAAGCGCCAATCCTTGGGGCTATCGCCATCGGGCACGTTTATCAGTACGCCATGTCAATAAAAAAAATAAAACGCTTATTGGTTTTCACGAATTAGATGGGCGCTACGTTGCAGATTTACAAAGTTGCGCCGTTTTACATCCAAAAATTGGCGAGCATCTGGCAGATTTAAGCGAAATCTTACAAAAGCTGTCAAACCCTTATGCTATCGCGCAAGTAGAAGTGGCAATTGGTGAAAATGATCAGGCGCTGGTTTTTCGCAATCTGGAAAATCTCAACCAGGAAGATAAAGAATTATTAATTAATTTTGGCAGAAATTTTTCTTTCAGTATTTATCTGCATGAAAATGATCATCAATTAAAGAAAATCCATGAAAATAGCGATGAGCCTTTAAAATATCATTTACCCGAATTTAATTTAACCTATCAATTTGAGCCTGAAGATTTTGTGCAAATTAATTTCGCAATGAATCGCTTGATGGTGCAGCAAGCAATAAAACTTCTGGCCCCAACAGCAAAAGATAGCATTCTTGATTTTTTTTGCGGCGCCGGTAATTTTAGCTTGGCATTAGCAAAATTCGCTCGACACGTCATTGGCATCGAAGGCGAAAAATCATTAATCGAAAAAGCACAAAAAAATGTCAAAAAAAATCAAATCGAAAATTGCGAATTTGAACTAGCCAATTTAGCTAATAGCGAATCCATCGATGCATTAATGCATCGATTACGTCAATCCAAACCTAACAAAGTGTTATTAGATCCACCGCGCTCCGGCGCAGAAGCTTTATTACCTAGCATAATTTCAATTAAGCCGCTGAAAATATTATATATTTCTTGCAATCCAGCAACCTTGGCCAGAGATGCTAAAACACTCACACAAAAACACTATCAATTGACTGATGCTGGCGTTATGGATATGTTTCCGCAAACTAAACATGTCGAAGCGATGGCATTGTTTACTTTAAAATAACACCTAAAACCTATTCGTTTTGAGTATATTATGCAAAAAACTCGTCTCACCCAAAACAATATCGAAAATATTTTGCACCAGCCCGAATTATGGTTGCAGGAAATTCAGCAAAAAAAGACCTTATCCAATTCGCATCAAATTAAACAAGCTATCGATTTTTCAAAATATTTATGCAGCCATCATTCGCATGCGCAGGAATTACATTGCTTAAAAGATGCACTTGCAATGGCGGAATTGCTGGTAGAATTACATCAGGACGACGATACGATTATTGGTGGGATTTTATATCGTTTAAGCTTAGAAGATGAAATTGCTGAAAATGACATTGCTGAGAATTTTTCAAATCAAATTAGCAAATTAGTTGGTGGTGCAAAACGATTAGATGCTTTTCAATTTGTCCCTAATCAAAAATTAAGCAAAACGAGCCTGGATAATTTAAGAAAACTATTACTTTCAATCGCATCGGATTTACGCATTGTCATGATTAAACTCAGCGAGCGCTTGATTCGACTGCGTTATCCCGCGTATACGCGGGATGAAGATCGCATTCGCGACGCTGAAGGCGTTATGGATATTTATGCGCCTTTGGCCAATCGTCTTGGGCTTGGTCATCTCAAATGGCAATTGGAGGATTTAGCGTTTCGCCATTTACAACCGGAAAAATACAAAGAAATTTCTAAATTATTACGCACGCGTCGCGATGAGCGTGAACATTATGTAGAAAATTTTAAGCAGACGTTAGCTGAAAAGATCCAAAGTCTTCACTTGGAAAAATTTGAAATATCAGGTCGCGCTAAGCATATATATAGCATTTATAAAAAAATGTCGCGAAAAAATGTATTAATTGAAGAAATCTATGATTCCATTGCGTTTCGCGTTTTAGTGCCCTCGATAGAAGATTGTTATCACGTATTAAGTTGCATTAATTCTTTATGGGAACCGATCCCTAAAGAATTCGATGATTATATTGCTCAGCCGAAATCCAATGGTTATCGCTCGATTCACACCGCAGTTTATGGCCCCGATCAAAAACAAATTGAAATCCAGATCCGCACTTTTACCATGCACGAAGAAAATGAATTTGGCGGCGCAGCGCACTGGATTTATAAAGAAGGCAATGCACAAAACCCGGATTATCAAAATAAAATTGCGCGCTTGCGGCAGGTTTTCGCTTGGCAGGAAGATTTGCATCATCCAGTGCAAGAAATTTTTGAAGAGAATATTTATGTATTCACGCCAAATGGCGACATTATTGATTTACCGAATGGCGCGACACCGCTGGATTTTGCTTATTATTTACATACCGATATTGGCAACCGCACGCGTGGCGCTAAAGTTAATCAACGCATCGTGCCACTCACCTATCTATTGAAAACCGGTGATACTGTTGATGTGTTGACGGCAAAAGAGCCACATCCCAGTCGTGATTGGTTAAACCCCGCGCATGGTTATTTAAATACTGCGCGTGCGCGCGCTAAAGTCCATTCCTGGTTTCGCAAACAAGATGTCGCCAAACATTTTGCAGAAGGCGAAGCCTTAGTTGAACGCGAATTAAAAAAAGCGCACAGCTCTATCTCGCCTGATTTTTTAGCCACTGAAATGCGCTTTCAGCATATTTCTGATTTATATGTGAGCCTAGGGCGCGGCGATACGCATATTCAAACTTTGCAAAATACTATTAAATCGATAGAAGAAAAATCACTGCGAGAAAAGGCCCCACACGCAATTACGCTTGGCACACAAACTCTACCAGCAAAAGCGGAAAAAGATATTGCTATCGAAGGTGTCGGCGATTTAATGACACATGTGGCGCTCTGCTGCAAACCGATTCCGGGCGATTTAATTTGCGGCTATGTTACGCAAGGACAAGGCGTTTCCATCCACCGGCAAGATTGCAGTAATTTGGTTCATCTCAGCAGCAAGCATCCGGAAAAAGTATTAATTGTCACCTGGGGCAAGCAACCTAGCCAAAAATATGCGGTTGATATCAGCGTGGATGCTTATGACCGC
This sequence comes from uncultured Gammaproteobacteria bacterium, assembly GCA_964441315.1. GTDB lineage: Bacteria > Pseudomonadota > Gammaproteobacteria > CAYTUN01 > CAYTUN01 > CAYTUN01. The sequence continues at coordinate 19,267 of CAYTUN010000022.1, forward strand.
GCCGGCTTAATTCGTGACATTACACAAATTTTGGCTGCGGAAAATATTTCTGTCGCAAATTTTCACTGCTATACTCAGCAGTCCAATAGTACCGCGCACATTACTTTAACACTTTCGGTTGACCACTTGGGTCGGCTCAATCAATTATTAATTGCGCTAAAACAAATACCTGACGTTTATGAAGTCAAACGTTTTCATTGAAATTTTTTTATGTATAATTTTCAGAATTCATGATACATTTAATCTTGTAATCTCCAAAATAAATAATAAATATTAAATTATTCGTTTAATAATCTATTGATAGCCTTCCATGTCAAATTCAGCAGATGCCCAAAATTTCGATATAGATTCATTAGCTTTTACAGCACAATTCAGTAATGACTCAAAAAAATTAACCTTATTACGGAAGAGGTTACTTAAAAATATGCATGATTTTGATCCAAATTACATTATTGAAAACATGCCAGGATATATTTACTGGAAAAACAAAGAATCAAAGTATATGGGTTGCAACCAAAATTTAGCGACAATTTCTGGTTTAAAAGACCGCCATGAAATCGTTGGCAAGACTGACTATGATTTTGGTTGGGGCGATAAAGAAAAAGCTGAACAATTCATAAAAGACGATCAGGAAGTGATGCGAACCGGAAAGAAACTAGTCACAGAATACCAGCTACCAATTAAACGTAAAGATGGAAATTACTTGTTTATAAGAACAGAAAAAATGCCTTTTTATAATTCTCAAGCGGAAGTAATAGGCATATTAGCAATCGCTGTTGACATAACCGATCAAAAACTGCTTGAAAAAAGCATTATTGCTGAAAAAGAACAAGTTGAAAAACTCAGCTTGGCAAAGACTGAATTCATGCGCAATATGGAGCATGATATGCGTACGCCATTCAGCGGTATCTACTCCCTAGCTGGCGAACTTTACAGGATGGAAAAAGACGAAGAGAAAAAACAGTATCTTGCTGCCATGATACATTCTTCAAAGGAATTGCTAGATCTCTGTACTTCTATTATTGATTTCTCAAAAATGGAGAATGGCGCAGCACCTCCCGTCATTTCTAAAAAATTCAATCTTCGTGATTTAATAAATCACATTGTTTTAATGGAGGAAGCGCCCGCTATTTCTAAAAAATTAGAGCTGATAGTCGATTACCCCCCTGATGTGCCAACCATGCTATTAGGCGATGATTACCGTCTCGAGCGTATTTTGATTAATCTTATGGGCAATGCAATCAAATTCACAAAACAAGGTTATGTGAAAATATCTGTAAAAAAAATACGTCAACTTGATGATAAAAATATTATTTTGCGTATCTTGGTTGAAGATACCGGCATTGGCATTCCACAAGACAAACTGAATATTATTTTTGAAAAATTTACTCGTGTTAGCCCATCTTATATGGGCCATTATAAAGGCACGGGGCTTGGCCTGCCGATCGTCAAACAGCTAATAGAAGCATTGCAAGGCGAGATCGCATTGGTTAGTGAAATTGACAAGGGTACTACTTTCAGCTGCGATATCCCATTTCGATTGCCATTAGTAGATGATTAATCTTGAATCGCAACTTTATGCTCAAAACAAGTAAACAGGGTGACAGAAAAAGAAATGGAGCAAATTCCATTCTATAAATTGAAAATAAGTTAAAATGAATTTGTATTTTTAGTATAATTAAAATAGATCTTAAAATTCAAATAATAAAACTATCGCATTTTTATACCTTTTGCACTTGGGAATGGGAAATTTTCAGGTGCAGATTGCAAGGAGTTGAAACGTTCTGATTGAGCAAAAGTGCAGGAATAGTTATTCTATTTCGAGCTTTTGCGATTGAAGAACGTTTCAAATCCGCCGCAAGATGCGACTGAAAAATCCCATTCTCAAGTGTAAAAGGTATATAAGTTCATTTTCTGATCAGTTCAATATATCTAAAAATTATAAAGATACAAGGATAAGTTTAGAAAAATCCATGAAGGAGAAAGCTCTACAGCCGATGCTTGTAAGCATCTGCGTTCGCAAATTTGGAGATTTATCAATGAACGGCTCGATAGCAATAAGCAATATAGTGAATATCAATAAAAATAAAAGTTATAAAAACAACTGGCAAAGGAAAAAAATATTAGAAAGTCAAAAACACCAGAGCAAGGCTTTTGAAGCAGTCAATCAATTAGTTATTACCGGCAGAGAAGGCAGAAAAATCACATTAGAAGACAATACAGTGTTAACAGAGTTTGTTTCATGCTCATATCTTGGATTAGATCAAGACATACGTGTTATTAACGCAGCTAATAAAAATCTTTCAAAATGCGGTGTAACTTTTCCTGCTGCACGAACTCGTGTTTTGGCGAAAAGCTTTGTGGTTTTAGAAGAACTTCTCAATAAAATATTTTGTGATTCGCATTCAGTTATTTTTGCGAACTTGCATATGGCGCACCTAGGTATTTTACCCCTGCTTGGTTCTGGTGAAATGCCAAGTTATCCTATGCGTGAAAATGGCCCATTATTTATTTTAGATAAAACCGTACACGCTTCACTACAAGTTAATCGTGGCCTCATGTCCCAGTTTGGTGAAATCACAGTGGTAGATTTTAATCAGACAGAAAAGCTAGAAAATGAGTTTAAAAAAGCATTTGAGACTTCACGAACACCTGTTGCTATTGCCGATAGCATTGGCTCTATGGGAGGAATTACTCCTATAGTACCTTTGCTGGAATGCAGTGAAAAATATTATGGTTACCTGTATCTTGACGATGCACATGGTACCTCGGTTTATGGAAAACACGGCTCTGGATATGTTTTAGACAAACTAAATAGTCAATTCCACCCTCGTTTAATTTTGACATCTTCTTTAGCAAAAGCATTTGGCGCAGTCGCAGGTGTTGCAGTTTTTCCCACAAAAAAAGATGTTGATTTTGTTAAACGTTATGCAGAAACATATATATTCAGCGGCCCACCTGCGCTCGCGATTATTGATTCAGCCATAGCTTCTGCTGAAATTCATTTATCAAACGAAATCTATGAGCTACAAAATAAATTAAAAGATAACTTAATTTGTTTTGACTCTTTAATGAATGCTAATTCTCCAGCAATACTTAATTATCAATCTGCATCGCCGATAAGAGGAATTAAGATTGGCGATGAATTTAAAACAATTGAAGCCACACAAAAACTACGCGAAGCAGGATTTGCAGTCACTGCAGCGATGTATCCGATGGTGCCAAAAAATCAAGGTATTTTACGGCTAGCTTTGGGTGCCACCCATACAAAAGAGGAAATCACTGCATTAGTCGCGAATATCAAGCAGTTAATACCGCGCTTTCGATTAAGCTCGACGTGATAAATATTTTAATTAATGCCCTGTTGAAGGAGTTGAAACGTTCTGATTGAGGAAAACCGAGAGGCAATACTTTATGTATTTCGAGGTTTTCCGATTGAAGAACGTTTCAAATGCGCCGCAAGATGCGCCTGAAAAATCCCATTTTCAAGCGTAAAAGATATATAATTTTACTTCTTGCGAAGAAAAAGTAATTGTAAACAGTCCCTAGTCTAAACTTTTTCCAAAGCGATAATTTTTCGATAAAGCCCTTGCTGTTCTAAAAGGCGGATAGTTTCATGATCCTGATATAGTTGCCCACGGTCTGCACTATACAAATAAATTTCACCAGGGCAGGTCGAATAATCTATGGTTTTTTTTAATTCTTTTCCGGGTTTTATATTTACATTTAAATCATGAAAACTCGGTAAGCTTTTCAGCAAACTAAAATCCATCTCTTGGCTTACCAATCCAGACACATCAGAAATCAGCATAACTGCAAGGCCATGGCCTTTTTTAGAACCAACTTTCTCTTCAGAAATAATGCGAGTGAATTTTTTTAAATCTAAATAGGCGTCCACCATCAATGAAATCTGCGTAAAACCGATTAATTTTTCTATTAAGGAAATTGGCGCACCCGCCATAGGTCTTGCAGCACATTCTAATAATACGGGCCCACCATCAGCGGTATATTTCAATTCCGTTGTTGCAGCGCCATAACGAATTTGCAAAGCATTTAATACATTTGCCACATAAAGAGAAAGTTTTTCATATTCCAATTCATCAGAGGATACAAATTCCGCTCTATCATAAATTACCGTATCTGGCTTCCGCTGGATACGCCATATATCTATCGGGAAATGCTGACCATTCGCGCTTACTGTATTAACAATGTATTCTTGCCCATAATTAAAAGATTGAGCATAAACCTCATTATTTGTTTTCCCAAAAACATTTGTGGTATTTAAAATAGTTTCGACTGCTTTCTTGATATCATCTGGTGTCAAACAAATGAAAATACTGTCATTATTAGCACTATCAATGGGTTTAATAACAACTGGATATTCACCAACTTCCTGATTCACCCATTCAATAATATAATCGCTATTTGCCGATCTAAAATGTTTAACAACTTTAAGCCCAGCCTCTCCCACAATTTTAGTCATCTCATATTTATCTCTACGCGCTTTACTAAGCTCTGTTCCATTCGATGTTTGTAATTTTAAAGCCGATGCTATTTGATCAGCTAACAACACACCCGACTCAGAGCCCGGAATACATAATTCAATATCATATTGATTTTGAAGCCAATGAATTAATTTTTCGAAATTTCCATCGTATACAATAGTTTCGCTGAAATCATTTTTATTGTGAGAAAATTGCTTAGATAAATCAAAAGCGCTTTGAATATTGATACAGCGATGGCCCTTTTTTTTAAGAGCTGGTGCTATTTGTTTGCCTGTGGAATATGCATCAACAACAATACAGTATTTTTCTTTTGGCATAAGAAGCCTAGAACTTATTTGTTTTGGGTATGAATTATTGATATTATTAAGTTAATCAAGTATAAATTAAATTGCAGAAATCACTTTAACACAGTTGAAAATAATATAAAAAGCATTTTGTGAATTTTAAAAAACCTGCCAACAAATGATTCAATAACCTTATTATAAGTTCATGATCACTCTAAAAGGAAAAACAGCATTAATTACTGGCGGAAGCAGCGGTATTGGTCAGGCTATTGCTTTGGCCTACGCCAAGGCGGGAGCTGATATCGCCCTTACTTATCGTAATAACGAAAAAGATGCCAGCAAGACAAAAAAAATGATTACTGATTTAGGCAGAAAAGCCATCGCTTATCAAGCCGACCTAGCCAAAATTGAAACTCTGCCAGAATTAATGACAGAAATCATTAAAGAGATGGGTTGTCTCGATATATTAGTGAATAATGCTGGCACATTAACACGGCATTCCAGTTTCACGAACATACCCATTAAGGATTCTAGTTATTTAATTTCAGCAAATTATCTAGCCCCTTTTTATCTTACGCAAATTTTTGCCAATCATTTAATGACACAAAATAAAAAAGGTGTTGTGCTAAATATTTCTTCTATCAGCACTGAAGTTATCACACCAGGACTGGTCCATTACGAATGTTCTAAAGCTGCCTTGGAGATGCTAACCAAGTCTAGCGCCAGTGAACTTGCCAAATATGATATTCGTGTCAATGCGATAGCGCCAGGTTTAATAGAAACCAATATGAATCGAATTCAAAGAGAAGAAAATCCTGATGCATGGAACATGCGAAAATCTTTTATTCCTTTGAAAAGAGTGGGAAAACCAGAAGACATCATCCCACTGGCAGTTTTACTGGTTTGTGATCAATCTGATTGGATCACCGGCAGCATTTTCAAGATAGACGGCGGATCTAGCATTAAAAGCCCATTTTCAACATAATTACTTTCGAAACTTTCCTGTTATTTTTTCATTAGGGTCTGTTGACAATTGCCTTTTCGTGACGAAAAAAGCAGGGGTTGAGTCAAAATTGCATCAAATTTGAGGCGGCATAGTCATTCTATGTAACGAAAATTTGATGCGATTTTGGCCAACCCTTGCTTTTTGCAGTAGGAAAGGCAATTGTCAACAGACCCTAAGGCGCAACCCGCAACGCTTCGAAGGACCTTCCACTTAATTGAAAAATATAGCGAATATGTCCTTTAACATGCAAAAATAAATAATCGATTTTCTTCAATTCAATTTCAATCACTGCAAAATTTTCAAATGCGGGTTCCAACGCTATTAAGTCTTCTGTCGCCTGATAAATCTCGCCGGATTTTTGAATTTGGCGATAACACTGTTTAGATAAATCATAAGAATTTTCCCAGTATTTTTTTGCTTTATTATTCAAATGGTGCACTTCTGCCAAACCTTGCAAACGCAATTGAATTTTACCTAAAGGATCATAAAACAGCGCGGTTACCTGCGGGCATTGACGCAATGCAGCAAACTTCTGACTGCGTGCATCAGTATGAAAAGCGATTTTTTGCTTTGTAATTTCTGCTTGCCGCAATACAACAGTGCAAGCTTCAGGAAAATTTTCCGGCGCTAAATAGCTTAAAGTAAAGCTCCGATAAGGACTGTTGCGATCATTTACCCCTTGTTCTAATTTTTGCCATATGCCTTCCCAAATAATATTTGACTCTTTTGTTGTCATTTAAATTTCCATAAATTTTTTTCAACCACAACGTAAAAAAATTAAGCCATCAAGAATGTACTATACTTTTCTTGTGACAAAAACAATTTTAAGGGGATGGTTATGAAAAAATTTAAGCAAGTCGCCTTGAGTTCTATCTGCTTAATTTTGAGCGGTCTGACTTTAAATGGTTTTGCGGGTGGTGCGCCGAAAATCGACCCTCCTTTCAGTTTATCGAATGAGACTGACAGGGCTATCAAATGTAGTCAAGCTGGGGCTAGTGTCATAATCAAACCCAATACTCAAATTCAAATGCAGCTTAAAAATTTAGATGACATCAGCTGTGTTACTGAGGCAGATACAAGCAAACAAGCTGGCGCTTTAACTGCAAGAGCTACTACTGTCAATGGCGGTGATCAGAGTGTGCTCATCATTAATCCAATGCGGCAAAAATATGATTTTAGTAAGCCTGGCGTCACTGTGCGTTTAACCATTGACCAATCAGGCAAATTGTCAGTCAATTAATTGACAACCTATAAATCAGCTAAATAATCATGCAGTTGCGCAACAGGCAATACCATACACTGTTGCGACAACTGCATTTTTTTACCACCAAAAGTCACTAAAATTAAAGGTTTTTTCGGTGCAAATAATTTCTGAAAAGCTTTAGGATAAGCAAGATTCGTCGGAGTATTTTGCACCGCCAATTTCACTTCAAAAATTTCCTGCGTATTTTCGGAGGTTTTTAAGATAAAATCCAGCTCTTCACCTTCTTTCGTCCTCCAAAAAAATAATTGCCAATCTTTATTATAATTGCGAATAAATTTCACGATTTCTGCTAACACCAAAGTTTCAAATAATGCGCCAATTTGCGGGCTCGTCATCAATGGTGTGGCATCTTGCCAACCTTGCAATCTTGCTGCCAAACCGGTATCCAAAAAATACAATTTTGGCGTTTTAATCAAACGTTTATTAAGGTTGGTAAAATAAGGCCGCAATAAATAAATTAAATCTGCGCGTTCCAGCAAACTGGCCCATTCTTTTACCGTGACTGAACTGACACCACTATCTCTGGCAATATCGGAAAAATCTAGCAGCTGACCGGTGCGCGCTGCCAACATACTTAATACTGTGTGAAATTGCGTAATTTTTTGAATGCCTGCGCTTAAAACAATATCTTTTTCAATATACGTTCGCACATAATCATTTAAATAATTAATTACCGAAATATTTGGCGTCGTATAAAGTTCCGGCCAGCCGCCTTTAAATAAAATTTGATTGATAGTAGTTTCCGGCAGTGCCGCAATAATTTCATGCACACTCAAAGTATTTAAATAAAAATAAGCGGCGCGCCCCGCCAAACTTTCTTTTACGTTTTTATCCATTAATATTTGGTTTGAACCTGTCAAACGAAATAAAGGGTGAGATAATTGATTTTGTATTGTGTTTTCAGACTGAAATACCGCCTGACGCTTTAATTCATCTACACGCTTTTTAATTTCCGGAAAGAGATTAGGCACGTACTGGATTTCATCCAGTAACACGCGCGGCCCTAATTGCTGCAAGAAAAATGCCGGATCCTCATTGGCAAGTCGACGCAGCTGTAAATCATCGAAACTCACTTCCTGAAACTGCTGTTCTTTCGAAGTCAGTGCCGCAAACAAAGTGCTTTTGCCACATTGACGCGGCCCATGCAGCACCTGCACTAGCGAGCGAGAAGAAATCAATTGTTGGGTAATATTGCGCGGGATATACATCTGACTATTTTAAAGTGAGACTTTAATTTAGTCAAAAATGGCGTCCCCAAGGGGATTCGAACCCCTGTTACTGCCGTGAAAGGGCAATGTCCTAGGCCTCTAGACGATGGGGACAACAGGTGACGCACTCTTTTATTCTTGGAGCTAACCGGGATCGAACCGGTGACCTCTTGCATGCCATGCAAGCGCTCTCCCAGCTGAGCTATAGCCCCAAAAAAG
>CAYTUN010000023.1:0-14806 GCA_964441315.1 uncultured Gammaproteobacteria bacterium
CTTTGGAAACCCCATCGCGCTTTGGAACCTCGCCGCAAGCGGCGGGGTATTAAAACTTAATAAATAGGGTCATAAGAAATTGCAATTTAATGACGATAGTAAAACGAGGTGTTCATAATGGGTTGGTATGGTGAATTTGCGCCTTACGTGTCAGTAGCTGAACGTAAAAATAAAGCAGCAAAACAAATTGTTAAATTAAAAAAGAAAGGCTATGTTTGTCAGCCGATTACTATCGAAGGCCGTAGCATTACGAATACTTTTTGGGGAAAAGCCTGGTGTGAAAATCTGGAATCTTATAGTGATTATTCCAATCGGCTGCCGCGAGGCCGTTCTTATGTGAAAAATGGATTCGTTATTGATTTAAATATGACCTCAGGCCAGATTAACGCAATTGTTTGCGGCTCTTCAATTTATACTGTTGAAATTACGATTGATAAGGTGAAAACATCTCGATGGGAAAATATTGTCAAAGAATGCGCTGGCAAAATTGCGTCTGTTATCGAACTTTTACAAGGCAAATTTTCTCAGGCCGTCATGCAAATCATTACTGATCGGGAAAAAGGATTGTTTCCTCATCCCAAAGAAATAAAATTAAGTTGCTCTTGCCCTGATTGGGCGGATATGTGCAAACATATTGCCGCTGTACTTTATGGCGTGGGCGCGCGGCTTGATTGTAAACCGGAAGAATTATTTTTATTGCGACAAATAGATCCTGCCGAATTAATTTCAAAAGCAACCCAAAATTCTTTAACACAAAATACTGATGATCTTAATGGGCCGGTTCTTGGTAATGATGATCTTTCTTCCTTGTTTGGTATTGATATTGCTGAAACAACGCATACAGTTAGCGCACCATCACCATTAAATCGTGGTAAAAAATCAAAGCAACCCAAATTAAAATCAAATAATGTGAAAAGCTTACAAAAAAAATCCAAAAATTCTAAAAAAACCACCACTGCTAAGAAAAGAAAAATATAAAATGCAAAAATTTAGCATCATTATTCCAACTCACAATCGTGTGACTATACTTGAACGTGCCATTCAAAGTGTTTGTCAACAAACTTATTCAAATTTTGAATTATGGATCGTCGATGATGGCAGCACCGATCACACGGAAAATTTGGTAAAAAATTATTTACTCAAAGATGCTCGCATTCACTATTTAAAAAATACTGCATCGCAAGGTGTCGCAGCAGCGCGTAATTTAGCGATTGATCAAGCACAGGGTGAATATATCGCGTTTTTAGATGACGACGATGAATATCTGCCGAATTTCTTGCAGGAAATGGCAGCATTGATCGATCATTTTCAAGGCAATTTAGATTTTTCCTGGTGCGGCGTTAAATTAGCTTTTGCAAATAATCTCACGCAAAATTCCGTTGAAAAAATATGGCATAGTTCTTCACAAGAAAAAACCATTAATTTTAAATTTGCAACAGAATTTGCCGCATCACATGGTTGGGTAATTAAACGTTCAGTGCTGATAAAATTAGGCAAATTCGATCAAAATTTCAAAACCCACGAAGACATCGATTTATTATTTAAATTGCTCGAAGCCAAAGCCCATTATCAAGCCCTGCCAAAAGTTTTATTAATCCGGCATATTCACAATCAAACCAGCTTAAGCCGCAATCCCAATTTTTTAGGTCGCGAACAAGATATCGAGCGATTAATCAATCAACACCAGGATTTATTGCAAGCGCACACTAATTTATGGCTATTTTATTACGACTCCTGGCTCGCCCTTGCCTATAAAAGCCAACAAAAAACCAAAGCCCGAAAAATCCTAAAAATGATCCTACAAAAGCAGCTTTTCTACCCCCGCGCCTGGGAAAAATTTTTCCGCTTCGAGCTGATTAAACGGCCCAATCCTAAATGATTGAGTATTGCCTCCCAGTCCACTACAATCCACCCCTCAGCCTCCTTCCCTCCGCTAGCGTAGCTCAGTCGGCAGAGCAACTGATTTGTAATCAGTAGGTCGTCGGTTCGATTCCGACCGCTAGCTCCAGTATAATCAAGCACTTATAGAATCCGCCTGAATGCTGGTTAAGCGAGTCTGTGTAATTTTGGTGTAATCAAACTTCAGAAGTTAAGAATTTTCTTACTTTAATGGCTTCCTTAAAAGTTGGTTTTTAACGCATTAACAAAGTACGTATTATGAAAGAAGAAAAACTGCAAGCTAGACTGCTGCTTTCTAGAAAATAAAATACATATGACAGCCATAATGAATTTTAATGAAGTAATTACCCTTATAAAAGAAGCTAATCATCAACCAGCTTATCAAACTGAAGAATACAAGGAATGGCTTAGCCAGAAAGATTTTATCAGTCTACTTTCATTATCCACCATGGCTGATCTACCAGTTTTTGTATGTATGCCAAAAATGTTAATTCACTCAATACTACTTCCACGCAAAGCCTTAAAAAAGTTAGATATTGAAGAGCTGATATCATGGGACTGCTCAATTACTGAGACATGGGGTATCAGCTATCAGTTTGGTAGTAATCGGATGCCAACTAAAATTAAGATGGCTGCGCCTTTTGAGGATTCGATACACAAGGTGTTGCGAGAAGCTCAGCCAATAACTTTCTTACGAAGTATTGAAGGAATGGAGCGGCCTTCTTATATTGAAATATCTCAAGCTATTACTCATCCCCATGCGCTACATCATTTCCCAGAGCATAGCGCTTATTGTCGGTTAGACAACAAAGGTGACCTAAGCAAATTAATTCAACTGTATCAAAAAAACAATGAAAATTTTTTAAAGAGTGAAAAAGTAGTTACATTTCAACGTGAGTTATTAGATTTGCATTTGTTTGTTTCAGATAGTGTGCTAATAAGATTTTTTGACTCAACACGCTATGATTATGGAAATTTTAATAGCTGGCATCAAAAAGAAGAGACTATCAAGCATGATGATAAAGAAATTTACGCTAAATATGGTTTTCAAGCCAATGCAAGCTACTTGAGAGGATTTCAAATTATTCGATGCATTCAGCCTAGAAAAAAAATGTTAAATATAGTGCGCTATGGTGAGGAAGAGGCTAAAAAATATGAAACCTTCATTGCCCATGATTTTAAGCATAGCATGGTGGGAGAATTTTCCTGCGACCCCAAAAAATTAGGTAATTATTTTGTGCCTTCAGAGCTTCCGTTTGAAACTTCACCTGCGTTTTTCAATCCTGAAGTATTATCAAAATATAAAAATGATCCTGAGAAATATACGATTACGGCGCGCTCTATATCTTGTCGTAATGCCTGGCACTTACAAACTTATGATATTAATCGTGAGAGTGGTCAAGTACATACTTATTTAAAATATCTAGGTAATTTACCCTACAGTGAGCAAAAATATTGGCGTTCTTTCAATGAAAAACCAAAAGATGGTATTTCTCGAAGAGCATTTAAAACTGATTTTCAAGGAGCATATGATAATGAAGGCGACCCTATTTCAACACTAAAAATATTATTGCAAGAGTTGGAGCAGGATTGCCCTGGTATTTGGCAATGTCCTGACAATAAGCTTTGGAAAGAATTACATTATCCTATGTCAAATTCTCAAAAAGAATGGTCAAATGCAATACATACTCTAGATAAAATTTTTGTTGAGGGTTTATCAACAAATTACTTGAAGAAAAAAGCCCAAGCAATTCAATGCGAGATTGAAAAAGAATGGAAATCAATAAAAATTTTAGAAACAATTTTAAATAAGCAAAATGTAGATAGTGCTATTAGCAATCAAATAATAAGCACACTTAAAGAGTTTCACGGGTTACGTACTACGTTTTCTGGTCACGCTTCTAAGGAGAAAGCTCAGCTCGCACGGAATAAAATTCTGGAAACACATGATAGGTTTAGTAAACATTTTGAGTACATTGCCCAACAATGTGTTATCGGGCTTAAAAATTTGATTGAGTTAGCAAAGCAAAAAATTATATAAAATTTTTTAACAGCGATTTTTTTAAACGAGCAACTTGATGAAATCTAAAATTATTAACCGCTTAGACTTGCTTCAAGATGGTGAACATCGAGCAAAAGCATTATTGCAGCATTGCCAAGAGAAAGGCACTATAAAAAAATGTTATCACGCCATTACACAAAAACATCCTGGTGGCTATGCAGTTGAATGCAGAAAGGGATCTTTTGAATTCGATAAACGCTCATACAGTCAGCATGAGTTTTTAGGCTGTCCAAAAAATTGTTTGGTTTATCAGGTTAAGTGGAAAGGATTTGTTAAAAATTGCGGTTGTAGAATTTGGTTTGTTATTAAAACATTTATACGTAATCGATGGCATGAATTTTTAAAATTATCTTCTTGGGAGAGGTTGCTTATTGTAGCGCTAATAGCATTAGCAGCAAATTTACGGCCTATCTATGAAATAATCATGAGTGTAATTAACTGTAAATTACCTTGAAATACTTTTGCTTTCATTATGAATGCTATTAAAATTATATTTCTGTTCTAATTTATCCATCGCTGCCTGAATATGTTGCCCATTCTGATGACTATACCGCTCCACCATCTGCAATGTCTTATGTCCCGAAATCCGTTTAACTGTCGGTAAATCAACACCTGCTTGCACTAAATGCGTAATAGCCGTATGGCGCAGTGTATGGCGTACTACTTGTTTAGGATCTAAGCCTGCCGCTGCGACCACCCTTCTAAACGGCTTTTCAATATTCATCGTATGTTTCGTTGCCGATTTTTCAGCAGGAAATAACCATAGCTGATTTGGCTTTGCATTAGCAAGATAGGATTTTAAAAATTCCGCTAGATGTAGTGTGATTGGCTGTTGCCTTGCACCGGCCTTAGCTTGGGGAATAAAAATTAATCGTTTATCCAGATCAATATTTTTTATTTGAATGGATAAAATTTCCATTCGCCGCATTGCGGTTTCTAATCCAATCATAATAAAAGGATAAATTTGCTTGTTTTGATCTTGTTTGGCGGTTTCTAATAAGCGATTAATCTGTTCAACCGTTAAATAAGTGATTCGGCTTTGTTCTTCTTTAAAGCTTTTGATAGTGGCAGATTTTTTGTCTAGCCATTGCCATTCCAATGCTTTGGTAAATACATGCGATAAAGTAGCCAACTCACGGTTAATGGTGCTTGGTTTTATTTTTTCATCACTGCGTTTTTTCTTATAACGTTCAATATCGAAGCTACTAATTTGGTTTAGTGGCGTACTATTAAAAAAAGGTACGAGATGAAGTTTTAATTGATAAGCTTTTTGGCTTAAATTTTTAGCACCTTCTGTTTTTTGCCGTTCTAGATATTTTTCTGCGGCTTCTTTAAAACTTAAAATAATTTTTCTTCCTTTAGGTAAATTTAAACGACCATGTTTAGCGTCTTGTTTGATTTTTTGGATAAATTCTTCCGCTTGTGTGCGTGTGGTACCGCTTGATTCATTACCAATCACGCGATGCACGCGTTTGCCATCCACCATAATATTGACACTAAAACGGCCATCGCTATTGGGCAGTCGCTCAAAAATAATGCCATGTTCAATTAAGTTGTTGCCAGCTTTTAATTGACGCATTAAGGGACGTGTGAGTTTATAGAATTTATACATAAAAATTATTTCTTAGAAATTAAATTTTTGTGTGTTATTACGAGCAATTGATTCATTTTTAAAAAATCATTTAATGACTTTACTAAAAGGCGCTATACCGCCAAGCATAGCGCCACTGCAATTTATTGCTTTGCCTCCTTGGGATTGAGCTTTGACTTCAATTGCGTTAGCAATAAATTTAATGTCTGCTCATTCAATTCCCGCGCCGCTTTAACCATATCGCTCAGCGCCCAAAAATAGCCATGCGGGACTGTATCGGCATGTTCCGCAAACGATACCGACAGTCCTACCTCAATCATGGCTTCTGCTTTGGTAAGATAACTGCTGATATTTTCTTGAAGTTCTATAAGTTGATTTACCAAGACGGCAAACTCGTTTAGGCTAGACTCAGCCATATCGACCTCCTTTCAAGGTTGATGTTGGTTAGCAGTACGCGCGGCCTTCAACACCGGCGTACTGCGCTCATTACTGCTATACGAAAGATACTAACTATACGTACGGTAATAACTTACAGCACGCCTTTTGTGCTGTCAAGCATACCGTATGAATCGTGTTGCGAGTGACGCTCACCAGCCAGTAAAATAACGGCTTAATCACGAAAGGATCATGCACCGAGGAACCGATTTTGCGTAAACCTATTCCATCCAAAGATAATCTCAAAGCTATTAGAAAAACCTACACGGTAACTAAAACCGAACTCCATTTAATTGAGAAAATAAAAGATCATCTGCTCAATCAAAAATGTGTCGTCACCGATAGCCAAGTCATTCGCATGGGATTATTAGCGCTGTCTTCCCTGAGTGAATCACAATTAACTGCTTTAGCAGAAAAAGTTCCTACGCTGCTAAAAAAATCCAAAATTTAAACGCTGCTTATTACTCACAAGCAAACTTCTATATTTATTCTGATAAGTCAATTTCATTTTTTCAAAGCCAATTATCCGCTATTAATCCACAACAACTGTTGTGAAATGCTGCGGTATGCTCTGTCGAATTAAATCTTTAAATTTTAATCTGACGGAGAATAACCATGACCATTGCAGTCTCGCCCATGCTACAAGCCATTACCGTTGCTACTTTTCCCGATGGCCGTTTGGATGCCAAAAACGCCGCTTGTTATTTAGGTTTAAAAGAAAAAACGTTAGCGATGATGCGCAGTCAAGGGACTGGCCCAAAATTTATTAAACGGGGCCGGATTTTTTATTACAAAGACGATTTAGATGCATGGCTGAATGCGGATGGACGTTTGCTGAGTACAGCGCAAGGAGTAAAAAAATGAATGCATGCTATCAAAGCGTTTTCGCTGATTTTTATTGCGCATTAAATTCTGAGGATTTATCGAATTATCCGCTGACTAATCCGCTTTTTATTGCGGTTGATGCTTTAAGTTTTCAATTAATTCAGCGCTTACAAGGTTTTTCTCTATTATACGATGGCCTTCATCCGCCGCATGATTGGCGTTTTTGTTTTCAGCGTGAAGTGTGGGTGCTTTATGCAAAAGCTAATCATTTTCAGGCTGCGATGTTTTTAGCGCAAACGATTCAACAAAGTGGTGCGGCAAAAATTTCAACGCTATTAATCGCGCCTGCATTATTTTCATTAAGCGATCACGCTCATGACTAATGCAGCGATTATAGAACTGCCGAATTTAGAACACATCGATGCCTGGGACCCGCCGCTTTTATTTCAGACAACCGAAACGCCAGAAATTTCTGCGCAGTATTTACCCGCCATTTTCGGCGAATTTGCCGCACAATTATCTCAAGCCACTGAAACGCCGGAAGCCCTTAGTGTGATGATGGTATTAAGTGTGCTCGCCACCGTATTCGCAAAAAAAGTGTGGGTATGTCCCAAAGCCAATTGGCATGAGCCAGTGAATATTTACACGGTTATTGCTTTACCGCCCGCCAACCATAAATCGTTAGTATTAAATGTCTGCATCAGCCCGTTAATTGCTTGGGAAAAAATGCAAGCTGCAAAATTGGCAGCCGATATAAAACGCTTGGAATCCGAACGCAAAACGCAAGAAAAAATCATCGAAGCGATGCGTCATAAAGCCGCGAAATTAATAGAGCCGCATGAACAACAAGCTTTCATGAAAATGATTGCCGATAAAGAAGCTGCACTAGCGGAATTGCCGATAATTCCCGTTCTTTTTACCAATGATGCTACTCCTGAATCTCTAACCGGATTAATTCATCAACAAGGTGGTCGTCTAGCAATTTTTTCCGATGAAGGCGGCATTTTAGAAACTTTGTCCGGTCTTTACAGTCAAGGCATGGCAAATGTCGATATTTTATTAAAAGGCATTGATGGCGGCGAAGTGCGTGTGCATCGCAAAGATCGCAGTCTGATTTTAAATCCGTATTTAACGATTGCTTTAGTGGTACAACCCGCGATCATTGAAAAAATGGGAAAAAAATCGGTTTTTTTAGGCAATGGCAGTTTAGAACGGTTTTTATATGTGCTGCCCAAAAGTAAATTAGGCTATCGCAGTCATAATCAGCCGCCGGTTTCTGCCGCAATGCAGGCTGCTTATCATGCCAAAATCACGCAATTATTAAATCAATTTTTGCCAGCCGAAAAGCCGATTCAATTATTACAGTTATCCGCAGAAGCCCAGCAATTATGGCAAGCGTTCCAAGGACAAATTGAAATACAACTAAGGCCTGGTGGCCGCTTATCGAGCTGCCAAGGCTGGGGCGGAAAAATTTCTGGCTTTGCCTTGCGAATTGCGGGTGTATTGCATACGGCTGCCTATGAAAGTCAAAGCTTGAGCATCCATGAAACCACGATGAAAAATGCCTTGGAAATAGCCCAAGCGCTCACCGAACACGCACTGGCGGCATTTGGCTTAATGGGTGCTGATCCCGCGCAAGCCGATGCGCAAGCAATTTTTGATTGGATTAAAAATCATCAAAAACGATTTTTTACGCGCTCAGAAATTTTACTGGCTATGCGCAATAAAAAATTCAGCAAAGCCGAATATTTGTTAAAAGCACTGCATGTATTACAAGAACGCAATCTGATTAGTGGGCCGGTAAAACTGCCCACGCGCAAACCGACCACGCGTTACTATGTAAATCCATTGATTTATTCAGATAAAAAATAGAGATTATTTTTTATTAATTATATTTTGCACCAGAAAAAGAGAAATATGAGAAAAAAGCATCAGCCCAAAAGCTCATAAAGCAGATAACACAAATTTCACATATTTCTCTTTTTCTTAATTAAAAGGGTGCCAACAAAGAGTATTTAAAAAAATATTTCAAAGGTGTTTTGTCACCCCCATAACGAATTTACGCCCGTTAGCGCCCCGCTGTGCCTAACTCACAAGAAAAGCGTTAAGGCACAGCGGGGCTAGATTGAACTCAAGGAGCTGCAACCATGCGCACGCAACCGTTTAATGCAACAGAAGAATTAAATCATTTGCGCCAGTATCGGCAAATTTGCCACAAGAAAATTTACCGCCATTCTCGGTTGGATAAATTTCGTGCGGAATTAGTGCAGCTAAAAAAAGTCGGTGCAAGTTACCGTGAAATAGCATTGTGGTTGCGCCAAAAAAAGCGCATGCGCATATCGCATACCACCATCGCCCGTTATTTAAAAAAACTGCCAGAAATGCAACAGGGAGAAATGGATCATGCCGCGCTTTCGTCAACCTAAAGCCCAAGCTGAATATGTCATTAAACAAAATTTAAGTATCGGATCAGCACGGCATCATCATGCAAAAGAAAATAAAATTCATAGCCTTGGCACAAAACGCAATTATCTCCAAGCATTAACGCAATTGACTACTTGGTTACAAACTCATCGTTTAGGCGAGCTTAATCAATTAAATGGCGATTTAGCACTGCAATATTTAGAACAACGTAGCCAAGTCA
Organism: uncultured Gammaproteobacteria bacterium; assembly: GCA_964441315.1. GTDB lineage: Bacteria > Pseudomonadota > Gammaproteobacteria > CAYTUN01 > CAYTUN01 > CAYTUN01. The sequence goes on from CAYTUN010000023.1 coordinate 9,457, forward strand.
TTGGTCAAAAAACCTTAGATCAAGAACGGCAAGCGATTCAAATGGTATTAAACAAAAAATTACCTGTCATTAAATCTGAATATGCACAAATTTTAAAAAGCCGCGCTTATACATCAGAACAAGTGCATTTCATTGCACAAGCGCAAACACAAAAATATCGCTTAGCGACAGCAATTGCCTATGCGGCAGGATTGCGTGCGCATGAATTATTGACACTACGTAAAAAAACCGAGCAAACCGCTAGTCATCACCGACAATGGTCAAATAAGCGCTTTAGTGGCAGATCGGGCGAAATTTATACGGTAAAAGGTAAAGGCGGATTAATTCGGGAAGTACTCATTCCATTTACGCTGGCTAAACAATTAGAAGCGACACGATTAACTCAGCCGATAGGGATTACGGATAGAACAATACATTACCAACAATACTATGCCATCGGTGGCGGCAAAAATTGGAGCGATAGTTTTTCAGCCGCCAGCAAACGCTTATTCGATTGGTCGCATGGTGCGCATGGTTTACGTCACAGCTATGCGCAACAGCGTTTAAAAGAATTGCAGCAATGCGGTTTTGTGTACGCTGATGCACTGGGAATTATTAGCCAAGAATTAGGCCATTTTCGGCCGAAGATTACCGAAGTGTATTTACGTTAAAAACCATAACGCACTTGCAATCAGTCAAAAAATAAGCAAAATAAAAGCTTCAATAGTCATTTTCTGGCGCGACTTTAAATAGCCAGAATGTAATTTGCTGATCATATCGTTGCAGTAAATTATTTTTTCACGAGCCTAATCATTAGGCGGCTACGTTCAGGGATCGGCTAGCTTATCTTCCACGATTTAATGACTAACAGCATTAAATCGGCTTATTTTTCCTTCTTGTTAATGCCAAATTACGGGCCATTAACGACAGTCGATTTTTTATGTAGAAAATTGATTTTCACTCATCTGTATTTTAAAAGTAGTTTTTTTGCTGTTGGTTATTTCGTTATGGATAAGAAAATAACTGACGATAGGTGATCGACATTTTTCGATCAGGCGAGAACAGTCCGAGCCTGGGTAATGTAATTATCCAAACTGGGGCGAATCGGTGGTAACCAATCCGCCGCGCAACCGATGAAAATTGGTTGTGGGAATTTCTAACGAGCGGTTTAAAATTCTAATCAATATGCCCAATAGCTTAATAAACAACCATTTGGTTCCCAAAGCCTATTTAAGGGGTTTTTGCATTGATGAGACAGAAAAAACTTATCTATTTGACAAAGAGAAAACAAACGTAACTCCTAAAAAGCCTACACATATTAATAATATTATGAACAAACGTAACGCCTTTACTTTTAAAAAAGCTAATGGCGAAAGATATGAAGAATTGGAAATATATTTTCGCCAATTTGAAGAAAAATGGCCCAGTCTGAAAAAGAACTTTATAGAAAATCAAGGAGAGCTAGAGGGAGAGCATAGAGTGTGGTTTGCAGGTTTCATCAGTCAGATGTTTCTGCGTCCCGAAAAATATAGAAAAAATTTGTTTGCAAATTTTCAACAAAGTAATCATAAGGCTTATAAAGTATTATTCGACCTTGCTTTAAGTTCTATAAGAAAAACGAAAGAGAAAAAGATTAATGTAAATAGTTTTGGAGAATTTACTGAAGCAGAATTGGTAAAGATTTGCAGCAGCTTTAATATACCTTTAGAAATCATTTTTGATGAAAGATATACAATCAGAATGATGTGTGCTGCAGATGGCATTGCTGGGCTAATAACACAAATGTTTTGGCATTTAATAGAAGCGAATGATGATCAATTTTTTATTACTGGCGATAATCCAGTGTTATTAATTCCTACCAATCATATCAATTTACCTTTTGGGTTTGGTTCAAATCATATAGAAGTTTATATGCCACTGAACTCTAAATGCTGCTGGTTGGGTTGTTGGGGTGTGAATAAATATCCGTCTCAGCATTTCAAGCTTACTAATAAAGGAGTTGACATTATCAATAGTGCAGTTATTGATAATGCTGAAAGGTGGATTGTGTCTTCAAAAAACGACAATAATATAACAGATTTAGTAAATCACTTTGGGCAGATTAAGAAAGAAGGAACATTAAAAATAAGGGATGGGATCGAAATAAAATTTTCTCGTGAAAATTGACTTATTTGATTTTTTCTTTTTTCCATTTATCTCCAGGCAATAAGCCAATAATTTTTTCAAGAACTTCTTTTGCTGCCTGTGCGGCATCCCATTGAATATGAGGAGCTAATAAAGGGCTAATGTCTAGGTTAAAAGAACCAGATTAAAGCTTTTCAAAAAAATTCATTTCAAACAATGCGCGCGTTATATTTTTATTCTCATTTTTAGCATATTGCAGAAAAGCGTTAATCGATTTTTTTAGCGTCGAAGTTTCCTTGTTGTGGCGCAAACCATAAATCAAATAAATCTCGTCCTTTATCCCTTTCATAGAAAGGGCGCATTTTTGTGCCATCAGTTCACTAAATTCATAAGTTAATATATTTGCTTCACCGGAAAACCAGCAATTTTTAACAGAAAAATGTTTTGGCTTCCAGCTGTATACAGAAAAATGTTCTCGTGTATTGATTTCAATTAAGTAAAGAGTAGGGATCATTTTTCTAGTTCCAGTTTTTTATTAATAATTAATCCCCATTTTTTATTTATGTTTTTAGACGTGAGGTGTGTTTTATTTTTTTGCAATTTGCTTGCGAATGTCTGTAATTCACTGGATTGTTTAGAGCGGATTACTAAGGGCCTAATATGCCTACGGCGGTTTTCAATAGCTTTAAGTAAAACGGCGCTTAAATCTTCAGCTTTAATTAAGTCGAATAAATAACCCAATCGCTGAACCCAGTTAATTTCACTAGCGCTAGTTGCTAATTGAAACAGTTTTTTTCCATCTATTTTTTTTGCTAGGTCGGTTAATACATTTAATACATTATCTAAACCCCCGCAGTGATGCGGATAATTAACCATATCCATTGCGGTTGCTTCAGGGCTTGAAACAATCAAATTGCCATAATGCGTATTAAAACTTTGTGTAGGGATTTTTTCGCAATTTTTTTGGGTAATAAAAACAATTTTTACTTGACCGCAAATAATAGCGCGTCTTTTTTGTTTGATAGCAATTTGTGATTGTTGCGGCCGATGGTGAGCAGCCCCATGAAATTGAGCGGCGCTGAGTAACGCCAAATAATAAGGCGTATTGAGGTATTGCATCAGTTCATCAATGAAATGCTCAGCAGGACGGCAACCTAAAATACGATATTCAGGCGGGACGATCACATAAAAGCCTTTCACTGGTTGAGCCAGCTCACCTTTCTGCTTCGCCCGTCTTAATGCCGCTCTAACCGCAATATCTGAGGCTGCTAATGCCGCCTTAGCTTGAGCAAAAGTGAAAGATTGATAGCCTTTGGCTATTAATTCGGTCAAAAAACTGGATAGGTTCATAAATGATGCCCGACTATTCGCATAATGCAACGTTTTTGGTTACTTTATGCAACCAATCGGGTATAAAATCGCTAGAATTTAGCTGAATTTGCAAAGATAGCGAAATCAACCAAATATAGAATTTGCCGTTAAAATTTAAATAATTTTCATAGGGTTCCTGCTGGAGTTCCCGCATTTGTGCGCTTTTTCTTCGCTTAAATTTTTTTAATGCAAACTTTGATTTTCTACTTATCGGTAGTGCTAAAAATGTGAGCTTGGCCAGTGAAAATCTGTATCTAATGAAAAAGTATCAAGATTAATGATTTTGCAAGGCTATGATCGCAAATTGTTTATGGCAATCAATTGAATAATGAAGCGGTGGATCTTGTCACTATTATTTAAGCTTTATTTAATAACAAAGAATCTTATTGCCTCTTTCAAACTTTATTTTCATTTGGTTATAATCAAACTGCAGCTAAAAAATAATAATAATAACCATAACAATAACGAGCTACCTGATGCAAGATGATTTAATAAAATTGGTTGATAAGCACCTTAAATATTTAGCAGAAGCTGGGACCCCTGACCATCCTACTCTAGCTGAGGGAGACGCCCCAAATGTTGAGAATTTAATTTACTTGCTTAAAAATTCTATTGAATATTTTAAAAAGGTTTTGAGATTAAAATTAAGTCCTTTAGCAACAAAACAAGAGATAGAATTATTAAAAGAAGCTGAATTTGATTATCTCAATGAGAGTAATGTCGACGATTTCTTTGATGATGTACAGGGACCCATTAACTCTCCACTTTTGTCGCGTAACAAAGCGAGAGGCAACGTACAAGAGCATCTTTTTGTTTTAAGCCTTGAACCACGAAATGAAGGGTCCATAATAGTTGCAGGCGGTGTCGCTTTCACTATAGATGAAATAGAGTATGCAATTGACGCGGTAGAAGTAAAGAAAAAACTTCACGGGTCACGCCTAGGCAATTTGCTTATGTTTCAAGCTATTCTTAAGTGTTTAGAAGCACATAAGGAAGAAAAGCTAAATGAATTAAAAAAACTAAAAGAACAAAAACTAAAAGCAAAAAATCTAGAACAACTAGAAAAATCAGAACCACTTACTCCACAAGAACTAAACCAACTGGGACTAGAACCACTAAATTTAAAAGAATTGGAGCTAGAACCACTAAGTTCAGAAGAACTAGCGGCGTTCGGACTAGAAGCATTAACTCCACAAGAACTAGAAAAACTAGAACTAGAAGCGCTAAAACTAGAAGGCATAAAACCAATCAAACTTGATACGGCGTACGAACTACCTAAAAGAAAAACGCTTAGCTTACTTGATTTTTATGGCAAACTAGGATTTAGGCCAACGCTAGAAGGTATGGCCAACGATATAGCTGCTAATATAAACAAACTAGAAAACGCGACTCAATACCTAACTAAAGCTGAAGGTTTAGATGAACATCTAACTCAAGATCGAGAAACAGCGGGAGTTATAAATAAGCTAACTCTTGAATGGTACAGTGGTCCACTCGACAAAAAAATAATGCTGTTGAAAAACATGAACTTGCCGGAAATTAATTGGAAACTGGAACTTTCTAATAGTAAATCACTTCAAACTTTACTAGAGGCACTCAAGCGTCAAATAACTATATTTTTAGCAATTAAAGCAACTTCAGCTCTAAAAAGTGGCGAGGTATCTGACTCGCAGAATGAAACTTCTGCTGCAAAAATCCAAGAAATAATAGAATCTTTTCGGAGGGACCTAAAAAATGCCGTAAAATTGCGAAAAAATGAAGATGAAGATGAAGATGAAGATGAATATGAATATGAATATGAAGATGGAAAGGAAGAAGAACAAGAAGAACAAGAAGAACAAGAAGAACAAGAAGAACAAGAAGAACAAGAAGAACA
>CAYTUN010000023.1:14906-27738 GCA_964441315.1 uncultured Gammaproteobacteria bacterium
AGAAGAAACACAACCCAGTAAATACGGCAAAAGACGATAAACTCGTGTATACCTAAAGTGAATTAATTCGGACATAATTAGATGTAGGACTTCACTGTGCTAATCCATCTTGCGTCATTAGAGTCAACTTCATAATCAAGAAGATTTGAATTAATGATGACAACAGGATGACTTTTTGATATTTTTAAAAGTATGATGAATTATTAGCAGATGCTGAAGTGGGGTAAGTTATTAAATGCGCTGAAGCTAGTTGATGCGTTACAAGAAAATATTCACTTCAAATATGAGATCAAGGTTTTTTATTTTTATCGAAAATTTTTAAATTTAAAAAATTTAAACCATAATTGCAGCTGAATAATAAAAAATTTATTCAAAAGGACTAAGTGTTATGCCTACACAAAAAATTAATTCTAAGAAACGCCAGGTTGAAGACGTCATATTTGAGAATAGAGTTAATAAAGTTATCGATCATTTACTGCAAATAAATGCGTCAAAAGACAATGAATTATCAGACGAATTCAATGCAATAAGAGCCAAAATACAAACTATTAAAAAAACCCAAACACAGGCTTTTAAATTTCAATATAGTCAATCCTGTTATGAACTCGCAGAACTTTGCGTCCCTCACTATACTAATTTCCTGCCGGATTTAGTATTAGAATCTATTGAACAACTAGCATTTGAGCGTTTAGGACCAACTACCCACGTTACTCACGTAAATGTATTTTCTTTGTTGGAAAAGAATTGCCAACTTATTCTGTCTGCTTTTTGTGATAAAGACTCCTTTGAAAATCAGTTATTTGGCTATATCCATATGATTTGTGAAAAAACTCCAATTGATTTAAAAAACTCAAACCCTATATCTTATTTATCTAAAGCTGTTAACGAAGCTGAATCAGCAAAGAGCAAGTATGAACTGGAGCATTTATTTGCATGCATAAAATTTTTAAAAAAATACGGGTTAAAATCACCCAATGCTAGTTGGTGCAAATTCTTAGATCAGCCAGATGTTCAAAAATCACTAATAAACTTATATGATAAGCTGAGAGAGTTGATTGAAACGTACCCTGATGATAAGGATAAGACTGCCTCGACTGCTTCTGAATTGGCAACATATGGTGGCCCATTTGCAAAAAGAGAAGCATCTTCTGCTGAACTAGCAAGTATAAAAACACATTTAGGGCGCTTAAAGATTTCTGACTGATCTAATTATCGCGTTGATACTTCAAATCCGATTATTTTTTGCGCCATAAAGCAGTTTCATATTTTGAGCCAAGCAGGCCTGGTCACAAACCCAGCGATAATGTTGCTACCAAATTGCTCACTGCTATAAGCTTATTTTTTTGATAGGGGCTGCTTAAGTTTTGCATGAGTGTTCTCAAATTTACTACAATCTGCTTGTGAGCCTCGGTATCGCCTCTGCCTGAAAGCGACCGAGGTATTTTTTTCCGCATTTTCTTTGCGGACGCTTAAAAACAATCCCATTTTAATTCAGAAAAATACTTGCCATGTTTCTCTTGGTTTAGTGCTGATCTATTAAAAAACTAGGAATTTTTTTAATACATTTTGCCACCCATCCTTAAAAATTTCTTATATTTTTTGCTTAAAATTACTAATTTTTCCGTTAAATGCTGATTGAGGTTTCGGTGTAATTTTTGTGTAATCATGCCAAGAAAACCTCAGAAATTGGCAGAAGTTCCCAGTAGTTGCCAGAAGAGTCTTTGGCAAGAAAACCTAATATTTTCATACAATTAAGAAGAATACCGAACTCAACAGAAAAATTATCTAAAATATTTGTAATCAGTAGGTCGTCGGTTCGATTCCGACCGCTAGCTCCAGTGAAATAAAATAGTTATAGAATTCACCCCGCTTAATGATGGTTATATCAACTGCTCCAATACTTTCCCTGGTAATTTACCCACTCCTCTCTTTGCTCTGGTGTTAAAGCACCTCTTCTTTCCGCTAATTCTTTCTTTGTAGGTGTTCTCGTTTCCACAAAAAATGAATTAGCTGTCACATCAGTTTTTATAGTGAGTGTACTGGTAGGTGTGTTTAATTCTGTGTCAGGGATTGTAATTTTTGGTTCTTTTGGAATGGTGGAGAATAAATTTTTAAGTTTGTTTATCAATGGAGAATGTGTACCCCCATTTTCTAATGGCTTGATTTTTACAATTTTATTTTCTTTGATTAAAGATCCAAACAGATCTGTTGAGATAATCGCATAATATTTAGGTAGTCTATACCTTTTACACTTGAGAATGGGATTTTTCAGGCGCATCTTGCGGCGCAGTTGAAACGTTCTTCAATCGGAAAACCTCGAAATAGAGTAACTATTCCTCCGGTTTTCCTCAATCAGAACGTTTCAACTGCTTGCAATCTGCACCTGAAAATTTCCCATTCTCAAGTGCAAAAGGTATAGTGCTGATACCAGGCTCATTATTTTTGTCGAATAAAATATAAAAACTATGTTTTTGATTTTTTGGATTGGCAAAAAAATTTTTAACATCTTTTTTGTTTGGATTATAAATTTTACGCGCTTGAGGAGTGTCTGTTAGTTGACAGTATTCTTTTAAATAATCCAACCAGTTCTGAAAAAATTGTATGCTTTGAAATTCAACAAAATTCCATTCTTCTGATTCAATTTCGATTTTTATTATTGAAAAATTAAGATCAAATTTATCATTCTTAAAATTATATTCCTCTATCATTACGGCATGCTTGGTATAATGCCGAAAATTTTATTAGGAGTTGGCCGATGAAAAACCAAGTCACCAAAACACTCGAAGTCAGTTTATGGGAAGCCGCCGATAAACTGCGTAAAAATATTGATGCCGCAGAATATAAACATGTGGTATTAGGTTTATTGTTTCTCAAATATATTTCAGACACGTTTGAAGAATTGCATGCCAAATTGCAATCCGGTGAAGGCGAGTATGAAGGCGCTGATCCTGAAGACCACGATGAATACCGTGCCGCGCGTGTATTTTTCGTACCCACCTCGGCACGTTGGAGCTATTTACGCGCCAAAGCAAAATTGCCAGAAATTGGCAAAGCAATTGATGTGGCCATGGATGCCATCGAGCGCGATAATCCCTCACTCAGAGATGTGCTACCTAAAGTCTATGCCAGAGGCAATCTCGATCCGGCTAATTTAGGCCAGTTAATTGATGAATTCAGCATTATTGACATTGGCAGCGCTAAAGCACGCAGTGCCGATTTACTCGGTCATGTATTTGAATATTTCTTAGGCCAATTTGCCTTAGCCGAGGGTAAAAAAGGCGGGCAATTCTACACGCCGCGTTCAGTTGTGCAATTATTGGTTGAAATGCTAGAGCCTTATAAAGGCCGCGTATTTGATCCCTGTTGTGGTTCCGGCGGCATGTTTGTGCAATCAGAGAAATTCGTGCAAGAACATCAAGGCCGGCTTAATGCTATCTCAATTTACGGCCAGGAAAGTAATCAAACCACCTGGCGCTTAGCAAAAATGAATTTAGCGATCCGTGGCATTGATAGCTCACAAGTGAAATGGAATAACGAAGGTTCATTCTTGCGCGATGAACACAAAGATTTAAAAGCCGATTATATTATTGCCAATCCACCGTTTAACGACAGCGACTGGAGCGGCGATTTATTGCGCAGCGATGGGCGTTGGCAATACGGCCTGCCGCCTGCTGGCAATGCTAATTATGCCTGGATCCAGCATTTCCTATACCACCTAAAACCCGAAGGCGGCCATGCCGGTTTTGTCATGGCAAAAGGCGCCTTAACTTCCAAAACATCGGGCGAAGGAGAAATTCGCAAAGCGCTGGTCGAAGCGCGTCTGGTGGATTGCGTCGTGAACTTGCCAGGTAAATTATTTTTAAACACGCAAATTCCGGCCTCGCTTTGGTTTTTACGTCGCGGTAAAAATTATCGCCGCGAAGAAATTTTATTTATTGATGCGAGAAATTTAGGATTTCTAATCAATCGCCGCACTTTAGAACTCTCCGATGAAGATATTCAAAAAATTGCCAAAACCTACCATAACTGGCGCAGCAGCGATGATGGCTATGAAGATATCAAAGGGTTTTGTAAATCCGTCAGCGTCGAAGCAGTTAAAAACCTGGATTACGTATTAACGCCTGGCCGCTATGTCGGATTGGAAGAAACCGAAGAAGAGTTTGATTTTGCAGAGCGATTTAATACCTTGAAAGCAGAATTAGAAGCGCAAATGCAAGAAGAAATCATATTAAATAAACGTATTTTAGAAAATTTAAATAAGGTGAAAATCAATGAATAAAAATAATAATAATCAAGAACAAGCTATTGTGATTTTTAGTGAGAAAACGATTCGACGGACTTGGCATAACGAAGAGTGGTGGTTCGTGATCGTTGACGTTGTCGCAGCATTGACCGATTCGGCACAGCCTGCCGGTTATATCAAAGATATGCGGCGACGAGACCCCGAACTATCCAAAGGGTGGGGGCAAATTGCCACCCCCCTTTCGGTTGAAACTTCCGGTGGTAAGCAGAAAGTCAGTTGTGCCAATACCGAAGGCATCTTGCGCGTTATCCAATCCATCCCTTCCCCCAAAGCCGAACCATTTAAACGCTGGCTGGCCAAAGTGGGTTATGAGCGTATTCAAGAAATTGAAGATCCAGCCCTCGCCCAGGAGCGGATGAAACAGCTCTACGAAAAAAAGGGCTATCCTAAAGAGTGGATCGACAAACGCTTGCGCGGTATCGCTATCCGGCAAGATCTTACCGAGGAATGGAAAGCGCGTGGCATTTCCAGTGAAAAAGATTATGCAATCCTGACCGCTGAAATTTCCAAAGCCACTTTTGGCATGACGCCTGGCGAATACCGGCAACATAAAAATCTGCCAGCGCAATCCAAAGCCAACTTGCGCGATCATATGACAGATTTGGAATTAATTTTCACCATGTTAGGAGAACAAGTCACTACCGAAATTTCGCAACAGGAAAAACCGGAAGGTATGACGGCTAATAAAAAAGTTGCGCAGCGTGGGGGTAGAGTTGCGGGTAGTGCGCGGAAGGAGACGGAGAAAGAGTTGGGGCGTGGCGTGGTGAGTCAGGGGAATTATTTGGGGTTAGCGAGGGATAAAAGAATTGAGCGGGAAAAAAATAATGGTTGAGTGGAAAAAGCTTTTCCTTGGTGACGTTGTAATCTTACATTATGGGAAAGGACTCCCATCAACTAAACGCGCTTGCGGGAAAGTTCCTGTTTATAGTTCAGCAGGTCTAACGGGATATCATGATGAAGCTCTAGTAGAAACAGAGGGCTTAGTAATTGGGAGAAAAGGGACAATCGGAAAAATTTATAAATCTGATAAACCATTTTTTGCTATCGACACCACTTATTATATAAAACCTAATCCTGAAAAATATGATCTAAACTTTATGTATTATTTTTTTCAGCAATTAGGTTTAGAAGATTTAAATGAAGATAGTGCAGTACCTGGCCTTAATCGTAACACTGTATATTCGCAAGAAATTTATTTTCCTTCTTTGCCAATACAAAAAGCCATCGCCGAAGTCCTCTCTAGCCTCGACGACAAAATCGACCTACTCCACCGCCAAAACAAAACCCTTGAAGCATTAGCTGAAACGCTTTTTCGGCAGTGGTTTGTTGAAGAAGCGAGTGAGGATTGGGAAGAGACTTGCCTCGGTGAAATTGCTTTGGTACAGAATGGCTATGCATTTAATTCTAAAGATTATGTTTCTCATGAGAAAAATTGTTTTGAAGTTTTTAAAATGGGGCATATTGCTCCTGGAGGTGGATTAAGGTATTCGCCTAAAGCTGATTTTGTTCCAAAAACAAAAAAATTACAGAAATGGTGTCTCAAAGAGAATGACATCGTTATGGCTATGACTGATATGAAAGACAAGATGGGGATATTAGGCCATCCGGCAATGGTAGATGAAGGGGACAAATATGTCTTAAACCAGCGAGTCGCAAGGATATATCTTAAGAATAATGAAAGACTTATAAATAATTACTTTTTGTACCTTCAATTAAACACTGCTAATGCAATTGCTAGCATTCAAAATAAGGCACATGGAGGAGTTCAGGTTAATTTATCAACGGATGCAATAAAATCAATTCCTATTATTATCCCGCCCCTTGATGCGCAAAATAAGGGTTTTAGTTTATTACATGCTATCCTTGCCAAAAACAAAAACAATAGACAAAGTGTAATCAAGTTAGAAAGATTCCGCGATATGCTTTTACCAAGCTTAATGAATAACGAAACCAAGGTGTTAAATAGTGAATGCTGAAATTATAACATTTCAAAAATGTTTAGATATTGCTTCTTCCAATGGTGGAAAAAAACATTTAATGCTAGGGAACGGATTTAGCGTGGCGTTATTCCCTAATATTTTCAACTATAAGCAGTTGGCAGAAAAGTTAAAATCTACCAAGATAAAAAGGCTTTTTACAGAAATGCAAACAGTTGATTTTGAGTTTGTAATGCACAAACTTTCAGAAGCTTTAAAAGTGATTAATTTGTATGAGAATAACTCAGATTTATTTAAAAATATTACTTCTGACTTGGACAGTCTAAAAAAATCTTTAATTGAAGTTATTCAAGAGAGCCACCCCGAGAAACCTAACATAATAACTGACTTGCAATATGAGTATTGTAGATTATTTTTAAAAGCATTTGATAGGAAAAAATATACTTTTAATTACGATCTGCTTCTATATTGGGTATATATGCATTTTTTAGAACATACTGGTAAGCCAAAAGAATTAGTCTGTAACGACGGGTTTTGTCACCCTCAAAATGACCAATCTATTGTTCAATGGGAAATGGGTAATGAGTATATTCAGGATATCTATTATCTTCATGGTGCGTTGCATATATTTAGTGATCAAAATGGAATAGAAAAATACACCTGGATTAATAGTGGGAAATCAATTTCAACTCAGGTTCGTAATTCTATAGATGAAGGTAAATATCCGTTATTTATATCTGAAGGAACTAAAGAGCATAAAATGGCTCGAATAAGGGAAAACGGTTACTTAATGCGAGCATTTTCAAGTATGAAAGCAATTGCTGGTAGTCTTTTTATTTTTGGACATTCTCTTAGAGATGAAGATGAGCATGTATTTGAAATGATAAATAAAAACAAAAAGTTAACAAAAATTTTTATAAGTATGTACGGCGATGAAAACTCTAATCAAAAACTTGTTGATAAAGTAAAAACATGGAGAAATGACTTTCAAGATAAAAAATATTATTTATTTGATGCGAAAACAGCAAATGTATGGGGTGAAAATGGCTAACTTATTTGAATCCCACATCGAAACCCACGCCATCGAACTCCTACAACAACAAGGCTACACCCATCTACACGGCACCGAAATCGCCCCCGACAGCGCAAACCCCATGCGCGCAAGTTTCGATGAAGTGGTATTAATAACCCCCCTAAAAAACGCAATCACCCGCATAAATCCCAAATTACTAGAATCCGCTTGCGAAGATGCATTACAACAAATACTCCGTATCCGCTCACCCAATTTAATCGACAATAACAAAACCTTTCATCGCTTATTAACCGAAGGCATAAATGTCAGCATCCGACAAGGCCATGAGACACGCGGCGATTATGTGCGTTTGATTGATTTTGATCAGCCGGAGAACAATACATTTCAGGTGGTGAATCAATTTACCGTTACTGAAAATCATCAAAATAAACGGCCGGATATTGTTCTTTTTGTAAATGGCTTGCCGCTCGTGGTGATTGAGCTTAAAAATGCAGCGGATGAGAATGCAAAGCTGGAAGCTGCTTTTCGGCAATTAGAAACTTACCAGGCCGTTATTCCGCATTTATTTAACTACAATAGTATTTTAATTATTTCGGATGGATTAGAAGCGCGTGCAGGTGCGATATTTACTTCCTTCGGTCGATTTATGGCGTGGAAATCATTGGATGGCGAAACCTTGGCGCCAAATTTAATGCCGCAAATGGAAATATTAATCAGGGGCATGTTAAATAAATCAACGCTGTTAGATTTAATTCAAAATTTTATTGTGTTTGAAGAAATTAAAAAAGAAGACAGTAAAACCGGTATTACTTCGATTGAGACCACTAAAAAATTAGCGGCTTATCATCAATATTACGCCACTAATAAAGCAGTTTCTTCAGTGCTAAGAGCAGCACAACCAAAGCAATATGCTATAGAAGAAAATCCGAAATTTTACAATTTACCGAGTGTGACTGCTCAGCCGTTAGGTGATCGCAAAGGTGGTGTGGTATGGCACACGCAAGGCTCAGGTAAATCATTAACCATGGTTTTTACTGCTGCAAAAATTGTTCGCAGTTTGGATAATCCAACTATTTTGGTTATTACCGATCGCAATGATTTAGACGATCAATTATTTGATACGTTTGCAGCATCGAAACCATTATTAAGGCAGGAGCCGGTGCAGGCAACAGATCGGCAGCATTTAAAATCTTTATTAAAAGTTGCATCTGGTGGGATTGTGTTTACCACCATTCAAAAATTTCAGCCAGAAACTGGTAATGTCTATGATGCGCTTTCTGAGCGGCGCAATATTGTGGTGATTGCCGATGAAGCGCATCGCACGCAATATGGATTTCACGGAAAAACCGTAGACGATAAAGATCAGCAAGGCAATATTATCGGCAAAAAAACCGTGTATGGTTTTGCTAAATATTTGCGCGATGCTTTACCGAATGCAACTTTTCTCGGATTTACCGGAACGCCGATTGAAAATACCGATAAAAATACTGCAGCTGTATTTGGCGGCTATGTCGATGTTTATGATATTGAGCAGGCGGTTAAAGATGGTGCAACGGTGCGTATTTATTATGAAAGCCGTTTAGCAAAAATCAGTTTAAGTGAAGCAGGTAAAAAATTACTGAAAGAATTAGATCAGGAATTAGCCGATGAAGCGTTGTCGGAAACCCAGCAGGCAAAAGCGAAATGGACACAATTAGAAGCGCTCATTGGTAGTGATGACCGTATTAAAAAAATTGCACAGGATTTTTTGCAGCATTTTGAAATGCGACAAGCTGTATTTGAAGGTAAAGCGATGATTGTCGCGATGTCGCGACGGATTGCGGTAAAACTGTATGCAGCAATTATTGCGTTAAAACCGGAATGGCATAGCGATGATTTAAATCGCGGCGTGATTAAAGTGATTATGACAGCTAATGCCAGCGATGGGCCTGACATGGTGCGTCATCACACTACCAAAGAACAACGCTATCAATTATCGGAACGCATTAAAAATCCCAATGATGAATTAAAAATTGTCATCGTGCGCGATATGTGGCTGACGGGTTTCGACGCGCCTTGTTTGCATACGCTTTATATTGATAAACCGATGCAGGGGCATAATTTAATGCAAGCGATTGCGCGTGTTAATCGTATTTATAAAGACAAACCCGGCGGGTTAGTGGTGGATTATTTAGGCATTGCATCGGATTTAAAAAAAGCCTTGTCTTTTTATTCTGATAGCGGTGGCAAAGGCGATCCAACAATTGCGCAAGAGCAAGCCGTTGCTTTAATGCATGAAAAATTAGAAATTGTCGCGCAAATGTTTAATGGCTTTAATTATGAAAATTATTTCAGCGCCACAACGGCGCAAAAATTATCACTGATTTTAGCAGCCGAAGAACATATTTTGAGTTTGGAAAATGGCAAGAAGCGTTTCATTGATCAAGTGACCGCATTATCCAAAGCATTTGCTATTGCCGTTCCGCATCAGCAAGCGCTGGCGGTGAAAGATAAAGTGGCATTTTTTCAAGCCATCAAAGCGCGTCTGATGAAATTTGCTATTTCTGGCAGCGGTAAAACCCATGAAGAAATCGAAACCGCTATTCGGCAAGTGATTGACCAGGCGCTAGTGTCTAATCCCGTCGTGGATATTTTCGATGCTGCCGGTATCAAAAAACCCGATATATCCATTTTATCGGAAGAATTTTTACTGGAAATTAAAAATATGCAGCATAAAAATTTAGCGATAGAAACCTTAAAAAAACTGTTAAATGATGAAATTAAATCAAGAGCGCGAAAAAATATCGTGCAAACCAAAACTTTGATGGAAATGCTGGAAAATTCGATCAAGCGCTATCACAATAAAATTATCACTGCCGTCGAAGTCATTGATGAATTAATTAAACTGGGTAAGTCTATTCAAACGATGGACGAAGAACCTAAAAATCTCGGCCTGTCTGATTATGAATATGCTTTTTATACTGCGGTAGCCAATAATAACAGCGCGAAAGAACTAATGGGCAAAGACAAGTTGCGTGAGCTGGCAGTTATATTAACTGAAAAAATTCGCGCAAATACTTCTATTGATTGGACAATTAAAGAGAGTGTTCGCGCAAATCTTAGAGTAGTCGTTAAAAGAACATTGCGTAAATACGGCTATCCGCCGGATATGGCAGCCTTGGCGACAGAAACTGTCTTAAAACAGGCTGAATTGATCACAGCTGAGATTTCAGCGGTATGATGTCATTTTATACGATACACAACAAAAAAAATTTCTCCAATTTCTTACCTGGAAAAATGTTTTTATTTCGAGAAAAACTGCCTACAAATTATTGGAAATTCATCATCAACCGATTGCTTTATTAAATGATGCGATACTATCCGCTGGGTTTCAAAGTCATGACGATCCACGTGAAAAATTGCAAGTGCATTTTCGGTTGGTTCAAAAAATTGCTTGTTTTCAAGATATTATTCATTAATCGTAAATTGCATTTAACGAACTTAAATAGGTAGCAAAACGCTTTTTCATCCATTGTTCAAGCTTTCCCTTTTTTACTGATGTCTTGTAAGCTAAATGTTGTGGCGCCTTTTTTTGCGATCACCGCTAGCACCATTTTCAAAACCGTAGCATCATCTGTTTTTTTCCTTCTAGGCATAATTTTTCCGGTAATAGTAGGATTTAAAAGTTTAATAATTGGATTAGCCGATTCTGTCAATTTTTCGAATTTCTTCGTCAGTTAACAAACGCTGTAATTCTGACATTATTATTCGTTCTTCGTAATCAAAATGGTTTAAATTTGCGCTAAAGAAATTCCTCAAGTCAAGATATATTTCGTGGCCGATAAAGGCTATTTCGTTGGTTTCTAATTTATGAGTTAAATCAATTTTTTTAGTTAATTTTTTGAAAAAATTTTTTTGGTCTTGATGCTGGTTTTCAGCTTCTTCAAAAAGAAGAGAATTTTTATTTTTTAAGATCGAATGAATGTAATTTTCTTCATGCTCAGCATGAGCTTCCAGTATCAATTCTAAACTTTCTATTTCCTGCTTCAGGCGCCCTAATGAATCATTTATGCTTAAATCTAAGGTGGCTGCTAGACGTAAAAGTTCGCTAAAAACGTAGAAATGGATAAAGAACATGATAGTAATTCTAAAGAAAAGCCGATTCGGCATGTTTGGGATAATGAAGAGTGGTAGTTTGCAGTAATAAGATGTATTAGTAGAAACTTTTAGTGGTAAGCAAAACAACTATGCTGCCATCACCGAGGTATTTTGCGTATTATCCAATCAGCCTGTTACACATGAAAAAAAACTATCTCTGGACAAGTTTAAGATCACGTTTGCACTTGGTTAATCATCAGGGCGGGGGTCCTTACCATTGGCTATTTCTTCCCGGCGGCCCAGGTTTGGGTTCGGAATCATTAAATCAGCTTACTCAGCTATTGCAGTTGCCTGGAGCAATTTGGCATTTGGATTTACCAGGCGATGGTTCCAATTTAACCTCAAACAATGCTGAATATTTTTCGCGATGGTCTGAAGCGCTCGTCGAAGCTGTAGAAGCGCTGGACAATGTTATTCTCGTTGCGCATTCAACAGGTGGCATGTATGCACTGGCTACACCCGCATTAGAGAAACGCCTCATGGGACTAGTGTTGATGGACTCAGCACCCAATGCGTCTTGGCAAAAAATATTTATGGAATATGTGAGAGAGCATCCATTAGCTGAAGTTGAAAAATTACAAAAAATTTATAACGCAAGCCCTGGTAATAAAATTCTTAAAGAATTAATGATTGCTTCTTCACCTTATTTATTTACAGAAACGGGATTAAAAAAAGGCGTTTTTATGCTGGAAAATTTGCCGATCAATTATGAAACTTGTAAATGGTCAGCAAAACATTTTGATTTTACTTATCAAGCTAAATGGATTCCTAAAAATATTCCGACTCTAATATTGGGTGGTGAAAAAGATCATATTACGCCACTGAGTTTATTTGCTCTGTCAGAGGATTTTCAGCGTGAGAATATTTTAATAAGAGAAATTTGTAAGGCGGGTCATTATCCTTGGATGGATAATCCTGAGCAGATTAGTTTGGTATTTAGAGAGTATTGTCAAATGTATTTGAATGGGAAATATCTCACCTGAAATAGTTGATTAATAATTCCGCTTTAAAACCTTTGAACTACGGTATTCAAATGAACTACGGTATTCAAAGAATTGATAAGGCCTAACATAAAAGGGTAGTGAGGTCGTGACAATTTGTCACGGACTGAAATTGATTGCGGCAGATGGTAAAAAATACACTACTGATTGCGCCAATACGGAAGGCATTTTGCGTATTATCCAGTCTATTCCATCACCCAAAGCTGAACCATTCAAGCTTTGGTTGGCTAGAGTAGGTTAAGAACGCATCCAAGAGATCGGAGATCCAGCGCGTTCTAAAATCATTCGAATGGTTTTGTTGTTAAGGGCTGAGATTTTTTGATCACCCCTCATCCGCCCTATCGGGCACCTTCTCCCACAAGGGGAGAAGGGCAAATTCGATGACATCTGCCATTCAGATAAACTTCAATGCAATGCAATG